>CAZJIR010000355.1:0-3500 GCA_964546095.1 uncultured Pirellulales bacterium | reverse complement strand
AACTCTTATTTGCAAGTCCATTAAGTGACCCAGGCAGACGGATATGCAAAAACTTAACTATGTTTGCAAAACATGAAAATAGTTTTAGCGTTGATGCACCTTGTCAGGATTATATTAATTTGCAGATAAAGGAAAACAAGAGGACGGCTGCCCAGATTCACAGACTTAAAGATAATTATACAAGTATTGCCTTAGTACTTGCTGGGTATCAGGAAGATTTTATCCTTGACTTTGGTAGTGACCTTATAACTTTAGGAAGCATAGAACATCTTAGTGGTTATTCAAATAAATATCCTGGTGAAAAAAACTGGCTTGAAGGTAACCTTGGACATCAGTATTTAAAATACAAAGCAACTGTGTTTATCCTACATCCAGGTCTTCTTGCAGAAGACATAAGAGAACAAATGGGTGACTTCTTCGAAATAGAAGTAGGCAAGTTACTTGAGTTAGCAAAGGAAAATGCAGAGAACAAAGGGCCGGCCGAACCGGAAGAGATAAAGTTATCAAAGTATGGTAAAGGTCGTATCGCAACTATTCAGATGGATAGGCTCAGTGACGTTGATCTTCTGGGAAGAGAAAGGCTGGTCAGGGCTTTTGCGGGGATGTTTGTGCATACGGAGGAAGTTGAGGGTTTTACGGTTGCGCTACTGGGAGACTGGGGCGAAGGAAAAAGTACGTTGATGAAGTTGCTCAAGAAAAGCTTGGATGAAAAGCATCCTGGCAGGTTTGAATTTGCAACTTTCAATGCTTGGGAATATGAGCGCACTGATAATATTGCTGCTGGGTTAGCTCAAGAAGTAGTTAACGGTCTTATTGAGCCATTTCAACAACAGTTTTGGGAAAGACAGAGATTGAGATACAAATTTGCAATTAGGGAATATAAAGCGGAATTATGGCGTTTGGCCTTATATTCTGTAGGGGCAATGTTTATTATTTTAATGCCACTTATTTTTTTGGAAAATAACACCTTGAAGGGATTAGGATTAGCAGGAGGAATAGTTGCTTTACTTTTTCTCCTTTTTAAAAGTTTACCTACAATAATTGAACATCCAATAGCAATAAAGCTTGAGACTTATTTAAAACTTCCAAATTATGGAAAACATTTAGGTGATATTCCTGTCATACAAAATCATCTCAAGACATTATGTTCACTCAGGTTAGTTGATAATAAGAAGCTTATAGTTTTTATTGATGACCTTGACCGATGCCAGACAGATTGTATTGCACGGGCGCTGGATGCTATCAGGTTAGTAATGAGCATACCGAACGTTATTGTGATGATAGGGATTGATTATCGGATAGCCTTTAAGGCAATGGAAAATTATTATGAGGAACTTGGAGACAAAGAAAGAGATAAATCGGAGATTGCTCGAGATTATCTTGGGAAAATAATTCAGCTTCCCATTCAGCTTATGTCCTCAAACACGGATGAAGTGCGAAGGTATATTGAGGAGAGATTATTTCCAGACGCACAGATAATGAAAGATATTGAAAAGGAGACGGAAAGAGATATGGAGAGGGACGTAGTTGGAACGACGAAGCTTACTAAGGAAAAAGTAGGAGTTGAGGGGAAAGATGTAAGATTTAGTATTCCGGATGATAAAAAGGTAGAAGAGCCAAAGAGTGTGGAAGAAATACTGAAGGATACAACGATAGAGAGAGATATGTTTTCCGATTTGGCTCAGAGGTTTAATTTTACTAATCCTCGCCAGTTGCTTCGTCTTAGGAATTCATATCGTTTCTTGAAGGCAATGGATTTAGATGAGAAATATGACAGAGAAATATTGATGAAAATTCTTTTCTGGCATGAATTTTTAAACAGCTTGCCGTCGATTGTTCGATACGAATGTGAGAAATCACTAGCAGAGCAGGAATTTTTGGGGAAAATCGAAAAGCCTGAGGCAAAACAAATTGTTCAAGATGTTCGGGAAGATATTTTACAAATCATTGAAATTCCTATGTATGAAAAAATAAAAAGGTTTGTCCACATAGTAGTATTGCCGCACAGTGAGGGTGAGACACTTGACAATTCGCTCAAGAAGAAGATAAATGAATTGGCTGATTCTGTGAATTAAAAGGAATATTATTCTTGACGAGGGGGTGGGGGATTTGGTATAGATAGTAGAGAGGAAATGTGCAGTATTTTGGCCTCTTAGGTGTGAAAACATCAAAAGTTGTTCGAATAGAGGAGGAGTGATTATGTGGGGTGCAGGGCTGTAATGGAGGTTTTGTGCCTTTCGTCGTAGAGATTTTACATTTCAATTTATAAGCTGTTATTATTTTCTGAAGGAGGATTGTAATGTGCAGAAGAATTATTTATTTGTTTTCATTTCTATTTGTGCTTGGAGTGACAGGGGGAGCCGCCAGTGGAGCGGGCCTGTGGGGATATTATCCTATCAATGATGGGGATTTCGACGATTACTCCGGTCACGGGCATCATGGGACGTTAATAGATGGCGCGGCGATAGTGTCCGATGTGGACAGGGGGTGGGTTGCTTCGTTTAACGTTGAGCCTGCTCAGCCGAGCCGGGTTTACTGCGGGACGGATGACCCTTCGGCCGACGACGAGCTGGGCATTTCCGCCTGGATAAAATGGGAAGGGACTAACGGTAACTGGCAGGGGATAGCGGGCAAGAGCTTCGCTTATGAAGACAGGCGGTGGGTATTACAGCTTCGAGACAGTGACGGTATGATTCAGTGGGGAGGTTCGGACGCCGACGGTCTGCATATATTCAGTACTGTTCCTCCTGTGATAGATGAGTGGCAGCATTTGGCCGGGACTTGTGACGGGAGCTATTCGAAGGTCTATCTGGACGGCGAAATAGTCGGTGAAGGTGAAGGCGGGTTCCGACCTGAAGCGGCCCTGGAGGCAAATGTGGCGCTGGGTTTCGGGGAGGACCGCGATGACTACGATGAGTCGTTCAACGGGCGCATAGATGAGGTTTATATTTACAGCCGGATGCTGTCGGACAATCAGGTGCTGGATTTATCACGCGGTATACCTGCATTGTTTACGAGGGCTGAAAATCCGAGTCCGGCGAATGGAGCTTATCATGATGCTGTATGGGTGAGCCTTATGTGGTCGCCCGGGGATTTTGCGGTCTCGCATGATGTGTATGTCGGGGATAATTTCGACGATGTGAACGAGGCCACCACAGATTCGGAGGCGTTCTTCGGCAATCAGGTTTTGGATTTTGTTATCGCCGGCTTTCCGGGGAATCCATTTCCGGAAGGGCTTACTCCTGGTATGACTTACTATTGGCGTATAGATGAAATTGATAACGAGGGTACAACGCATAGAGGCAATGTCTGGAGCTTTAAGATTCCGACAAGGGAGGCCTATAACTTAATACCTGGTGACGGCGCTTTCTTTATTGACCCTGATGTGGTCCTGAGCTGGGAAGCAGGTCTGGGTGCGAGGGTGCACGAAGTGTACTTTGGCGAGAATTATGCCGATGTGGAGGCAGGGACGGGCGATACTTATAAAGGGGATTTGGGAA
>CAZJIR010000354.1:0-3503 GCA_964546095.1 uncultured Pirellulales bacterium | reverse complement strand
TTGGTTATAGTGACGGTTCTCATCCGGAGGATTGTCCTGGCGGCGTTGACCTCTGGCCTGTTGAAGCTGATGGTGCCGGCCAATCGCTTGGACGTAGAGTTCCTTCCGATTATGGCAATGAACCTGACAACTGGACTGCATCCGTTCCTTCTCCCGGAACAACTAATCCGTAAAATTCTGAGATTGGCAATCTGGAAGTCAGTATAAGATGATAGTTCAAAGTGAATTTTCAGTTTTTATGTCAAATCCGGACTTTCAGAGTAATTTCCCTGTTTTTCCCAGGCAGTTCGGGCAACAATAGTGTTTCTCAGTAGCTACCTGTAGCAAAATTTTGTGCTTTTAAATGTTATGGAACTTCGAAAAACAAGAGAAATTTTTTCCGAAGCGCAATTTGGGAGTGATTTGGACTTCTGTATAACCAATATTTAGGTGGGAAAACCGGGGAATAATTTGCCCCTGTTGCACTTAACTACTTCTGGCAAAGGCAGTTATGAAAACATGCCCTTGATTAAGCGCTAATTACTTACAATTAAACCTACCCGGTTTCGGCGACCTTAATTGCAATACATAAACGAGTTTTGTATAATGGAGAGCGAGTTAAAGTGGATAAATATTGATTACGAATTGACAATTATTTCATTTTTATTTATTTTTAATTATCACTTTCGGGTTGAGGATAAGTGGAATCATTAAACACAGACAGTGAATATAGGGATAATGTAAATCTTGCGAACAAGGTATTTGCTGAACACGGTGATTTTATTCATGCGGTGATTCGTTCCAAACTTAAGAATAAAGCTCAGGCGGATGATATATTCCAGGATTTTTTTCTTTCTTTGGTCCACAAGCCTTTACCCGCAGGTGTTAGGAATATTAAAAGTTATCTTTATAGAGCTATATCTAATGATGTTGTTGATGCTGCTCGACGGGCGGAAAAATACCAGGTTCAAATTCATAAATATCATAAACAACAAAATTATTCTATCAACAAAACCAGTTTTGGAAACGCTATAGTAATTGAGGAAGAAGAACTCGGTAAGATGTTCGCACTGATAAAAGGGCGGCTAAGAGATAGTGAATCTCAGGCGATTGCTTTGCGATATAAAAATAAATACAGTATTAAAGAAGTGGCAAAGAAAATGGGTGTAAAGCGTACGTCTGTTAGTAGATATATTTCTACAGGTTTGAAGAAAATGCGCGAGTTTTTAGTAGTAAAATGAGGTAATGAAAATGATTGCTCATAACCATTACTTTTTATGCAAACAAGCTGAGCTGTATTATTACGACTTTCTCTGTGGCGGAAACCAGGAGTCTATTCCGGAGTGTGTCCTTGACCACATAGAGCAATGTCAACATTGCCACGAACAGATAGACCAATTTCAAGTTATGTTATCGCAAGTTGATGGCGCCGGACCAAGGCGAGGACAGGCCTGTAGCGCTATTATCACAATGCTGGAACTTCACTTTGCGTACGTTGGTGAGCGCGTAACATGCAAGACCGTAAGGCCATTTCTGCCTGGTTTGTTAGATCCGGCTTTGGAGATTAGAATACCAACACCGATAACAGCACATTTGGACAACTGCCGGCAGTGTGCCGAAAATTTAGAGGAAATTCGAAAGCTAAATATCAATCCCAAACAATTACGCCGATTAAGCCAATTGTTTGTTGAAGTATCTTCTTACGATGACACAGAATGTTCGGAAACAGAAATGGCGGCAACCGCCAGGTCAGTTGTAGCTATGGATTATAGTGGTGTTACAGGTGATGATTTGGGTCATTTGTGTAAGTGCTCTGTTTGTCGAAATTTGCTTTTCGATGAACGACAAAAATTATGCGACAGTTTACCAAAAGATGTTAAGTCTCCAGGTTTTTCTTGTGATTCGGTTATGGCAACTGATATTTTTGATTACGTTATACCGAATGGTCTTGATCCTACAAATGACCAATATATTAAGTTCAGGGAATCCCTTACTTCTCATCTACGTTCCTGCCCAACGTGTTTGGCTAAAATGCAAGAGCTCCATCGGACTATCTACAATATTGCCGACGGGCCTGAATCTGAGGTTGTGACAATATATCATATGGACGAGTCTACCGAAATCCAGGCGAAAAGCAAACCTGGTAGCCTTTACACGGGTTTTCCGATAAGTGTAAAAGTGGAAGGTATTAAAGATAGAATGAATGTTAAGCAGTTATTATCAACTGTCGGTTTAACCACTGCCCTGAAAGAGAAAGTCTCAACGATGAATCTTAAGTATTTAACATCAGCTGCAGTTGTAGCGGCGGTGTTATTAATAGGATTTTCTTTGCTGCTTTATACATCTACTGCAAGGGCAGTTACAATAGAACAGATTTACAAGGCCATTGAGAAAGTCAAAAATGTTCATATCTCGAGTTTTATTCCTGATAAGACAGAACCTATACAAGAGACATGGGTATCGCGTAAATCGAACATCTATATGACCAGGATGGGGGAGGATTATGATTTGTGGGATATTGCGAACAGAATTAAAAAAGTTACAAATTTGAATACGGGTTCGACTAAAACGACTTCATTGTCTGATAACGTAATCCTAACGGTTCAAGAGAGGATAAACAGCTCTTTGGGTTTAATGCCGTTTTATGATATATTCAGAATCCCTTCTGATACTGTTTGGCATAGATTAGATGATAAAAGTCTCGAAGTAGCCAAAGGAATTGAGATATATGATTTGGATTGGACAGAGGAAAAACACGGAGGTTCCACTATTTTAAGAAAGTGGCGGGTTTTTACAGATATAAAGGAGCACTTACCTCAAAGAATCGAGTGGTATAATAAATCTGCTGATGGTACTGAGTTTGTGTTAGAAACAGTATTGATTATTGAATATATGAATGAGAATCAAATACAGGCTGCTGTTGAGAAAGCCTTTTTCTAAAATAGTAACAATTCATTTCGGTTGCCAAAGAGGGATTTTATTTATGTAGTTATCGGCTGTTTTCTCAACTAACAAGTCATCAGCCTTTTTTCGATTGACGTTGCCATCCAGAAATCCGACATTGACAGTTTTGTTCGGATGGCGACCATGAATGGCATCCTCTTCCAGGCCGGCCCATAAGGTTTTTTCTTTATTAATGTCAAGGCCTGGTACATAGGCAGAATCTTCTATGGTACTTCCGGGAGAGACGGGGGGGACATCTGTAACATGCCACCAGTTTATCAAACTGTAGCCACTGTCAACTATCAGCAGTGTCTGACTGGGATATGGTACATCGCTGCTGCTTAAAGGTTTCCCGACAAATCCAAATTCCATAAGGCTTTCTCTAATGGTTGGGCTTTTACATATAGACTGGTTGGCACCATAATTTGCACACAATACATTATCTTTAAGATTTGGAATTTTTATTGTTCTTGAGGGACACCAGACAATCGAATCTTTTTCAGAGTCACTTTGTGAATAATCAACGATATAGTTGAACCACCACCATCCAATCCTGTCATATTCAAAATGTCCAGGGAACC
>CAZJIR010000353.1:0-3519 GCA_964546095.1 uncultured Pirellulales bacterium | reverse complement strand
GTTATACAACTCAACGTATTCATACTGGTCATTGGTATATGAACCACCATCAGGCCAGGAGGGATTGTACATAATCTCGTTGATGACTATCGGGCCGACTTGAGGCTCGGAATTGGCAGAACCAGGCGTGTTCTCAGACATCGCAACGAAATTATAATTACCCGTGCTGGGCTTATAGTATCGGCCGAACGATACACCAGTTTCAGATACACCGAAATCCTCTACCTGACGATAGCCAGTCAATACACCATTTTCCGCAGAGCTTAGATATATACGTTCGCCATCTGCGCTCAAGGCAAAAGATGTAGCAAGACTTGGATTTCCAAAATGCCGGTCTTCGTAGAAGACAACGTATCCATTAGCAGGAACACTTGTACCTGCGGCGATTTCGTATTTGGTCAGATTAGAGCCGCTGTCGCTAAGATACCAGCCGCCAATGTCGATAGCTGTGTCGGTCGTATTATGCAGCTCAATCCAGTCCGGACTATTACCGGGTGAATTGGCCAACAGTTCATTAATAACTACAGTTTCGGGATTGGGAATAATACCGCTATCATCTGCGCCGGGTGAGCCGCCAATATATGAGCTTGCACGCCAGGAATCCTTATCGTTCCAATCTTCAGGAGCGGTGCCAACAGGGTCTATTGCAGTCAGAGAGAAACCATCTCCATCGGCAACAGAACGCCAGCCATCTGCGTAACTGAAATCCAGAATCGTCTGGCCGATGGCATCCTCCAGCCTGATTCGCTCTCCTGCATTGTTGAGCCTGCCTGTGTACTGGCCTGCTATATTAATGTTCTGTCCGTATTTTGCCTCGAAGGCATCTATGTCCTGGACAACTACAACATATTCATTAGGAGCAAGCTCAAACCTCGGGAAGGTAAAGTCAACTCCATTGGTTAATTTGACCAGATTCAGATTAATTGTTTCTGCGCCGATGTTTTTCAGTTCAATGTATTCTTCGTTCGGCTCGCCTACATCATCCGGGCTATACGGATTATACATAATCTCGGTGATACGCAAATTATCCACCACAGAACCTATGGAAAAGGCAGCTTCGTTTAGAGCGCTCCAGGTGCCATTGCTTAATACCCGTGCCTTGACATGAGCGCTGGTGTCCAGCGCGAATGGTTCGGTATACTCAATTGTCCCCAGTGAGAAAATATCAGTATTGTCGATAGTCGTTCTTTCGCCGGCAACCACTTCGACGGAGATAAGAAGGTCAGAACTTGCGGTGGAAGTATTCAAACCGTGTACAGCCAGTAAATTGTCACCTTCCTGCAACTGGTCAAGGAAAGTAGAAATATTAATGCTCTCAAAGCTCACGGCTTCAGCGTCATTATGGCTGGCGTCGGCGTTTGAATTCCAGGCCGGCTCACCGGTGAAATTGCGTCGGGCTACTTCAACACCATTAAGATAGGCGACAAAACCATCATCATAACGGATGTCCAACGTCATATAGTTGAATTCATCCAGGTCACCGATAAAGGTAAAAGGAATACGGATATAACAGCTTGTATTCGTTCCATACATCCGGTCTTCGATATCGAGGCTTATAAAGTCTTCATAGCCACTGCTTCTTTCATAGCCAACACCACCGGGACTATCGGTAGAGGACAACCAGGCCGAGTCGTTGAAAACTATATCGCTTTTCCAGTCGTCATTGACAGGCCCGGCCGGTACAATTACCCGCTTAGCGGCATTCTCGGCCAGAATTACAGTACCACTTCTGTCTTCAGGTGAGGTCTGCGGCATGCGCGGGTCGCTACCATCGAGAGTGTAATATATCGTGCCAGTTGTAGCAGTCATCGAAAACATATCGGTCGGAGATATTTCGCCACCATGCTGATAAGAACCATTAACATTAAAGACCGGTGCGTCAACATCGGGATACCAACCTCTGGCTCTGAACTGATCCAATACTATGCCACTTCGGTTTGAAAAGTAGGTGCCTAACAGCCAATCACGTTCGAGAAGCCAATGAGGGTCGCGCATATACCGTATACGTGCAAATCTACCTATCTGGTTGTCACCCCAGCGTGCGGACTCTCCTACAACAGCCCTGTCAACATCATCCAACCGTATCTGGTACAATGCCGTGGCACCTTCAGGGGTAAGAGCACCATCGTTGAAGAAATGCTTGTGTACGTGGTCGGCAAACAGCAGGCGATATTCAGCATTTTGCATAAGCCTGTGATGAATTCGCGTGGGACCACCGGAATTATCCCGGCCGGTAACGTTATCATAGAGACTCTCCATCAAGTGCTCGCCATCCCAGTGATGAAACCGCCAAAGGCCGTTAGGGTCGCTGCCATTGTGCGTAGCATACCAGTTCTTATGACCCCAGTCATAATTTCCAACGAAGTAGTTAGGAAGCAAATAATTTATGAAGTTGGGTACATCAAGATATTGTTGAATTAACTGATACCGCTCATTAGATTCCATGCCTGATTCGGTTATACTGAGCAGTTCATTATAGCCGGCATTGGAGCCATTAATAATCAAGTTACGGTTATGCTTTAGGCAATCGTAGTCGTCCGCGTCACCACCGAAGTACGCAGCAGCAAAGCGGTGGTCCGGCCTCTCGTGAAGGTTGTACAATCCCCAGTAAAGGCCATTTATATACAGATGGATATGCCTGCCATGATGACCATAGCCGCCCAGAGCGTTTTGAATGTCCGAAGTGAACTGGTCTCTGGTGTATTGAGCAACATCCGGCTGGTAGATTGGCCGACCTGATATCCAGGGTCGGGTACCAGTATCAGTAACGCCACCGCCATAGTTCCAGGCATTTCCCAGGCGAGCGTCCAGAACGAGGGTGTCGAAGGTCTCAGTCGGAGAATCAACAAATACCTTGTAATTAAGCTTTGCCGGCCCGCCGGTAGGTGTTCCATCATCCGTAGTAGTCTTGAATCTGGGTCGCATGGAAAGCTTATCAGATTTCCATCTATTGAGACTCGTGCCCCCACCACTAACACCTCCCTGCATTGATATAGCGCAGTTGATTTGAAATTCCCCACCAGTGCCAGGGTCGATAAACTCCATCGAAACTACACGCTCAGTACCATCCTGTGATTCATTGACATAAATACCTCGACTGCCAAACCAGCTATCTCTGTTCATCACCAAAGACACTGTCGGTATCGATTTCAGGTCGTCCTTGATTGTGTCACTGTAAGCGCCGATAACAACAGGGTCCATTTCGTAATCAGGACCTGCGTGCCCCCAGTTGCTAACA
This sequence comes from uncultured Pirellulales bacterium, assembly GCA_964546095.1. GTDB lineage: Bacteria > Planctomycetota > Phycisphaerae > Sedimentisphaerales > Anaerobacaceae > NIOZ-UU13. The sequence goes on along the minus strand of CAZJIR010000353.1, from coordinate 281 downwards.
GGGAAGCCATCGGGACGCCTCGGCTGCTCAATCACATCGTCCAAAAAGATGTAGGTATATGTATCGATATTCGAAGGTTTCCAGCCCGGCCTGGTTGCCACCGCCCGTATATATGTAGTCCTCTCAATAAAAACAGGGGTAGTATAAACCGTACCACTCGGGGCCCGGCCGGAAAGGTCGTACGGCTCAGAACCATCAAGGGTGTAAAATATTGTAGCACCTTCTGTTTCGGTAGCCAGTGTGATTGAAAAAGGTGCATCATAAAAGCCTCGATCGTGGCT
>CAZJIR010000352.1:0-3520 GCA_964546095.1 uncultured Pirellulales bacterium | reverse complement strand
GCTTGAGTATTAAGCGAGGCGTCGTTATATTTCATAAGCTGGTTGCCGGTATAACTCGACATTTCGGCGGCAAGGGCCAATGTAAAATCGTCTAATTTGATACCCATAGCGCTTTCCATCTCAGATTCAATGGTAGCTGTAGCTTTTTCAATATGTACAAGCTGTTCATTAAGGTATTGGTTGTATTCATTGAGGTTTTTTGTCGCTTCTTCGACACATGACAGCGCTGTTTTTGGGTCAGCCGAAATATCCAGTTCATCAGCGTCAAAACTAAAATCCCTTGCGAAAATATCTACACTTGAGCCGTCCCCGGCAGAGATTGATATGCTCTGCCCCGCGGCGGTAAATATCTTGTTATCTTGATATTCGGTGTCTTTCACTATCTCGTTTATATCTTCAGCTGTGTTCTGGAATTCCTTTTGCATTTCCTCGATTTGCACTGATGAATAATCCGCGCTGCTGGCTTTTTTTGCCATTTCTTTCATTGTTGATAGTTTATCGGCAATGTTGTTGGTGGCATTGGCGAGCATCTGAACTGTGGATACGGCTGTACTGGCCTCTCTTGCGCTTTGACGGACATCTGCGGTATTGCCGCGAAGCAGCTCTCGGATTGTTGCTACTGCGTCGCTATTGTTTGATGTTCCTCTTTGATTCGTATTCCCGCTGTAAGCTCCGTTGACAACGTACGCGCCATAGCTGGAATCTAATACTTTTATGAGGTCGTATTCGGACAATTTTCTCCCCTCCCCAATTTGTGTGGCTCTCCCGCACCTCAGCCTATATATAAAATATAATAAAAAGACGGCTATAAACCAAAAATCCCGGCAAAGATTTGCAGATTCTCTTAGCTATATTGTCGAATGTGTTATTTTCGGACGTATGCACCGAATCAAAGTCCGAGTAATATGGGTCGTAGTCAATATATATGCTTTGCTAAAACGGGGCCGCGGCATTTAACCCAATTTCTTTAACATCTTCTTTGACTCTTCAACATTCGGGTCTGATATCTCTTTCCTGCACGCAACTGCCTTTTCCAGCCACTTTCGTGCCTTTACTTTATCACCCTCAGCTATATAGACCTCCCCTAACAAATGCCCCGCCTCCCCTTCAGGCCATCGGTATTTCATTGAAGTAGCTTTTTCATAAGCCGAATGTGCGAAGCTTTCCGCTTGTTTGGTATCCTTCAATGCCAGATACGCCTTTGCCAAAATTATCTCCGCCCCCGGCTCATAGAGCTTAAATCCCGTCCGTCCGCAAATCTTCAGGACATCACTTGCCTCCTGAATTGCATCTTCATATTTCTCTGTGTCTAAGTGCAGCCTGCCGTACTCTAGCATGGCCTCAATTTCAAGTTCTGGCACGCCAATCTCCCGTGAAATCTCAAGGGCTTTTTGGAGATGACCTTCAGCCTCTTTAAAGTTTCCCTTGATCCTTTCAATAGCACCTAAGCAGCGATGACATCTTGAGATGCTATTTGACCACTTTTGATTTTTGCAAATATCTAAGTTTTGTATTGTCAGTTCAAAGGCTTCATCAATTCTTTTCATTGAACTTAGAAAGTCAGCATATTTAATTCCGGTATCACTATAGAGTTGATTACCACTTATTTTTCTTTCAAGCTCATTTGACAATGAGAGTTGCTTTTGTGCCTCTTTGCTTCTACCCAACAGAAAAAGTATCCAGCCAAGATACCCCTTTGAAGCCCAGGCATACCGATCAGACTTAGCTTTCTCTGCAGCATCAAGTGCCTTCTTGGCACTCTCAAGTCCTGACTCAATCTCGCCGGTTCGAAATTGAAGCTCAGCCAAGTTTCGATAACCCACAGAGACATTTTTCAAATCTTTGTATTCGATTTCTCTATTTATCTTTCGTACAAAAAGTTCTTCAGCCTCTTTTGGCTTGCCTATACTAAGAAGTGCCAGTCCTGCTTCATTGAGTAGGAATGATTGAGCAGCTTTTTCACTTACAAGCGGTTTATGTGAAAGGTCGCCTTTAGGGAAAAAAGTTTTTACAAGAGCAAGTTCAGTTTCCCAGGCCCCAAGCTTATGATAAAGAAAATGTTCTCCGCTTCTGTTTATTTTTGGATAAAAAACCTCATCGAGCGTCTTTTGATAAAACCCGGCGGCACATCCGTGATAGACCTGCTCGAATAATGGCTGCATCTGCTCCAATGTTTCTGGCTTTTCAGGAGCATTCTCTCCGAAGTACTGATATATGCGTTTATGACATAGCTTTTTTTTCTTCTCGGCAAAATCAGCCTCGAAATACCCCTTTATCAGTGGATGTGTGCTGTAGGTCTCCTTCGTTTCATCATAAGCAATGAGCCGCCAATCCGCTAAACCATCCTTCAAATCTTTAAAGTCAAGCTCACTCATCTTTACTAGCACATTGTTGAATTTTGCATCTTCTATCTTGTGCCTGAAAACACCTGTAAAATCATCTTCTGTTACATCCCCGCGAAATAGCGAAAAGATATTCAAAAATACCCGCTCCGCCTCAGACATCTTCCCCACATATTTTTCTAATAGCTTATTTACATCTTTAAACCGTTTCTTATCGTTCAGGACGAACTTAACACCTGGTGCCTTTTTTATATCTCTGTTATGATGTTTCTTCAGATAACCACCAAGCAAAGTCAAACTAAGTGCATGTCCCTTATATCTTTTAATGACCTCTTTGATTTTATCATCGTCGCCCTCAATTCCCCGATTTTTCAGCATTAACAATGCATCCGACTCACTCAGTTCAATCAACGGCAGTTTCTCATAACCTCGGCTATCCCAGTCATCCAAATCTTTCATCCTATACCGTGTCGTAATCAGGCACAGCCTCTCTTCTTTAGGCCCATCCGCAAGATAATGAAGCAATTCAGTCAATTCAGGATTTAGCATCTTTCCGAACTCATCGCCCGATTCGCCCTTCTGCATCTGCTCAAGCCCATCCAGTACGATTAAGAACCTTCCCTTGTGAATATACTCTTTTATCCTTTCAGTCTTTTCCCATGTGCTTTTTATAGCATCCGCATCGATTTGCCCTCCACTGACGTATCGCAACAGAGCATTTAGAAATTGCTCAAGAAAGGCGTTACGATAAAATCCCCACCAGAATATCCCATCCGGCCGGATTCCATTTGCTTCGAGACTATCGTACCACTTCCGCGCCAGCGCAGATTTCCCCACACCACCCCAGCCAATCAGCGCCCCAACCCGAACATCCGAACTCTTATACCACCCGGTGATTGTATCAAGCATTCCTTCCCGCCCGACAAAATGAACCTCCGGCGGCGTCTGATTATGCAACCCCGCCGCAAGTGGAAATGCAAGTTCCTCCTTTTCCTCAGGAGATTTTTGGATAATAATGTCTCTACCTGCTTTTAAAATATCTCCTCCGGCTTCTTCATGCACGACCTTAGACTTTCCCGTTGCGACAGAACCACCGGCAAGAATAATTTCCTGTTCTTTTTGTTGTTTATCATCTTTTTTCTTTTTTGAAAATAGGTTTTTCAATGGGTTTTTCTTTT
>CAZJIR010000351.1:0-3526 GCA_964546095.1 uncultured Pirellulales bacterium | reverse complement strand
TGTGGCTACCTGTAATTTATACTTAACAGCATCCTGAATTTCTAAAAATTCTTTATCGTAATCTCGGTTTATTAGGTCTTTCTCCCCAGAGCTACGGTTGCAGCATCTGGCTCATATATTTTCGACTATTTTCACAGGTGTCCCCAGAAAATGTGTTTTAAAAAACGTGCATTTTTAAGGTTTTTTAACATTTTTTTACTCAATTTTACCCCTCTTTTTGGCTAATCTGGGTGTTCTATTAGTAATGTACCTTTCGTGTTCCAATAATATGATTCGTATTAACAGCTGCATGTGCAAAATATGCAATGTGCAAAATTTTTGCAATCTTCCTATTCTTCCTATCTTAACTAATCTAAAGCTTGATATCGGCCCGAAAATTTAATATGTATTTTTTTCTCGGGATTAAAAAGTTATCTTCTATAAGATAAAAGTCGCAATAATGTGTTCTTCCGCATCAGACTTGTTTTACAAACCAAAGTTGATGTCACGTCGTTAAAAAGGCACCTCTACTTGTGTGCGATAATCAAAGATTTAATGCAGCCGACGATGATAGAAATTAAAATGCTTGCCGTTTTAAGGCAATAAACATAAGGACATGAGCTTCAAGTTTTCTAATTATTTTATTGACAGTCGGTGGGACGTGCAGTATTTTCGCTTTTGTGTCAAGGGGTATTCTTCTATCCCTCGAAGAGAACCTCTAATAAAAAAACGAGGGAGTATATATTACAGGCTCGATAAAAAGCCTAAGGAGAACATTGTGGATAAAGGTAAAGTAAAATGGTTTAATGAGAGGAAGGGTTACGGTTTTATCGTTCCCGATAATGGCGGTGAGGATTTATTTGTCCATCACTCGAACATCGCGGCAGAGGGATTCCGATCTCTAAATGACGGTCAAGCAGTGGAGTACGAAGTCGGGCAGGGTAAGAAGGGACCCGAAGCAACAAATGTGCGTCCTTGCTGATTGAATCACTATGTCTCCGAACGTGAAAAACCACAGGCCCTGCCATTCGGTGGGGCCTTTTTGATTGATTTCATAAGAGCCGGGTCTTTGATATTTATAATCGATAATCGTGAAAGATTAACAGTTCCAAAGATTTTTATTTTCACAGAGTTGACTCTTTTATATTTAATGGTTTAAAAGCCATAGGTGTTATGTCAGGAATTAATGACGGTTGAGGGGGGAGACTATAATGAATTTCTTTGAAGAGCCGGATGGAGGATTGTCTGTTAGCATTTTATAAAGTATGAAACACCTAATCAGATATTGTACAGTTTGGAATTTAAATGTGTTTGTTGAGAGATTCATCTAAAGGAGCAAATAATGAGATGTTTAAGATTATTAATCTTAACTATTGTATTTGGGGCAGTTGTTTGCGGATGCAGAAAAGAGCAGCCAGAAACAGAAGTGATGCAGACACGAAGGAGAGAAACAAAAACGACTGAAACAGAAGCGAGAAAGGAGGCAACTATGGGAATTACAATACAGTGGCTTGGGCATGCGAGTTTCAAGATTAGCTATGAAGATGTGGTTATATATATCGACCCGTGGAAAATAGAGGATTCACTTTCCGATGCGACGCTGGTGCTTGTCAGTCACAGTCACTCCGACCATTATTCGCCTAAAGACATTATTAAGGTTAGTGGGCCTGATGCGAAACTTTTGGCTTCGGCTGATGTTGTTGCGAAGGAGAAAGCGGGAGAGGCGATGATGCCCGGGCTAATTGTAGAACTGGAGGGTGTGCGGATAAAAGGTGTGGCTTCTTATAATCCTGATAAACAATATCATCCCAAGAAGAACAACTGGGTTGGCTTTGTAATTGAAATTGGTGCGAAGCGTATTTATTACGCCGGCGATACGGACCTGACCGAGGAGATGAAGACCCTTAAAGATATTGATGTAGCTTTATTGCCGGTGGGCGGGACGTATACGATGAGCGCAGAGGAAGCAGCGGAGGCAACCAGAATTTTTAAGCCGAAATTTGCTATACCATACCATTGGGGTGATATTGTTGGTAGCCGAAGCGATGCTGAACAATTCGCCGAATTAGCAGAATGTGAGGTTAAAATTCTGGCGCCGGGTGATACAATGAACCTTGAATAGTGAGTTATAACTTAAGTGGTACCTCTGGGAGTCTTTCGGTGTGGTGCCGGTTGACTTATATGAAATGTAACTCGTAACAGGGATGCAGAGTATCGATTCTGCAAGAAGAGGAAAGGATGTGTGCTGATGAATCAAGATGAGCAATACTTAAAACTACTTTCAATTTTTCATTATGTGGTTGGTGGCTTAACGGCTTGTTTCGCCTGTATACCTCTTATTCATTTCTGTATTGGTGTGGCGATGCTTACAGGGGCTGTTGACGATACGCCGGCGTTTATAGGCCTTATGTTTGTGGTTATGTCTATAGTGTTTATTATGTTTGGCTGGACACTTGCGGTTTGTCAGATTATTGCCGGCAGCAGCCTTGCAAAGAGAAAACGCTATACGTTCTGTTTGGTCATAGCTGCAATTAGTTGTATGCTTATGCCACATGGAACAGTTTTAGGTGTCTTTACAATCATTGTATTGATGCGGCCATCGGTAAAGGAGCTGTTTGCGGTCAACAGATCGTTGTAGGTCCTTATTAGCGGATCGTTTAAGAAGTGTGTTGGGTGGCTCGATTCGGGCTGTAAAAGAGATTGATTTTTGAAAAAAAACTCTAAGTAAGTAGATTGGATTGAATATCCGGTATATAGTAAACGTATAATATTTATGAATGTATTCCGGTATTAGCTTAGTTTTGATTATTAAAGGGAACGAGTCATGTTAGCGAGAAAAACGACACCGTGGTTTTTGTGGCCTTTTGTAGTAGTGTGGGATTTATTGGCATTAGTGCTTAACATAACCGGACGCATATTGGCAGTTGTATTGGGGATTGTGTTAATGGTAGTAGGTATTGCGCTTACTATGACGGGCGCTGGTGCACCGATTGGTATTCCTTTTGCCATCCTTGGTTTTTTGTTAATGATAAGAAGCATTTTTTGAAAAACACTTTTATGGAATTGGTTTGGTTTTCGATGGTTTCCATGTTTGACCGGAGTGTGGACGAAGTTTACAAGACTTGGGGGAATAGATTTTGCGAAGGTTAAATTTAGGAATATCCTGCCTTATATTTTTTCCATTCTGTCGATAGAAAACAAGTTTGCAATAAGGTATGAAAGTCCAGCTATCTGGTATATAGAACAAACACCTCATTCAAGTAGTATATAATAATAGAGTCATAAGCTTTGAAAAAGCATGTGAGTGGAAAGTATATGAAAATATTGAAGTAAACGAGGAGTAAGATGAGACTTACAATAGAACAACGTCTTACTGTGTTGGAACGGGACAACGTAGTGCTCCATGATACGATAAACCTGTTGCATAAGCTGTTGAAGCAACAGCGGCAATTAATAAACGACTATATCACACAAAAAGTGGCCTCCGTAGGTCAAAGCAAGGGACAGAAAGAAAATCTGCGTCCTGAGGATGCACTTTATACTTTTA
>CAZJIR010000350.1:0-3526 GCA_964546095.1 uncultured Pirellulales bacterium | reverse complement strand
GGTTGCGGGAGGCCTACTCCCATCTCTGACATAGCTTGCTGCGGCACACTGACATCATGACACCAAAATGACACCATTACTTATCACCACAGTAACCATAATCACATCAATCACATTCGCTTTTAGACCAATATCGCGTTTTCGAGCCAAAATCAATAGGGGTACATGGTTTTGTAAACCAGTGCTCGCTGTTTCGAATGGATATGCACGTGAGATTGGACTGGAAAACAGTGTCAAAAAAGTGTCAGTCGCTACCAGTAAACCACTCCAGGTTCCACTTGTAACTCACTTGCAAACTACTTGTAATCCTCGTTTTTGGCTCAAAATCGGCTCATAACCCCTTGTTGATACGGGGCTTACAACCGGAACATCATACTGAAAATCCTATGAACCGGTAACTGTCAAGGTTTTTTATTTCATTTTTTCTCCGAGGCCCTTTCACCCAAAAGCCCGAAGGGCTCATGAAGGGCGGAGGAGAAAAAATGTCATTTCAAGCATTGTTGGCTTACCTACACTCCTATTCGTACTCGTCTCTAGGACGGCACATCTAACTTCGTTCAGCTCCGAAGATCCTATTCTCCGTGACGTGATGCATTCAGCTCACACTTTTCAGGTCAGGATTCTTCGGTCTATCTTGCCAACGGTTATGCGGTTTTATTGAACTCAGCATAAGAGCTTTTGGAAACCAGCTCTTCATTATATAACTCACCGCTGAGCATCATGGCCCGCATAATTGTCATTAATTTTCTGGCTACAGCCACAATAGCTATTTTCTTTCGGTTAGATTGGCCGGCTAATGTTTTTTCATAGAAGCTTTTCATTGCTGGAGATTGTTTGATTACTCGCCAGGCACTTTCTCCAACCAGCCATCGCACAACGCTGGGACCCTGTTTACTTATATGCCCCAACCGTTTGGAATTTCCACTTTCGTCCAGCTTTGGTGTCAATCCGAAGTAAGCACAGTATTGTTTGACCTTTTTAAACCTTCGAATATCATCAGTATATGCTAATACCGCCTCTGCAGTTCGAGGACCGACTCCGGGAATACTCATTAAAAGCTTGCTTCCCGGATGTTTTGACAAGTAGGCATCAAGATAGTTTGTGATAGTTTTTACCTGTCGTTCCAACAGTTCTAATTGTTCTAATAAGTTTACTAATTTCATTCTCCACAGTTGCAGGGAAGAGACCCTTTTCATCTGAGCTAGTGTTCGCATCCAGATTTTGTTTTCAGCCTTCCACCAACTGCCCGAATACAATGGCTTTATCAAACCCTGTGATTTTAACAAAGCCCGGATACGGTTTTTGATTTGTACTGTTCTGCCGACCAAGTTTCTGCGGTGCAGAATGGTTTCTCGCCATTGACGGATTTTTTTGCCGGGCATATGAACTTTGGGAATCTCGCCGATAGATAACAGTAAAGCCTGCTTTCTGGCATCGATACGATCATTTTTCTTAGCTGTTCGATAAATCCAAGTCATCTTGGAAGGGTTGCTAACGGTGATGGTATCAACATAGTCAATGAGTGTATCGTATAAATACCCAGCCTGTCCGCTGATCTCAAAGGTTAAATGCAGCTGGGAATCTTGACGCTGTTGCTTTTTCAAGAATTCTATCATTGAATCAATTTCTGAGCTGATGGTGTAGAATTTCTCTTCCTTTCCTTTTTGAATAACACATACAGCTGTTTTGACACTGTCGATATCAAATCCAATGTACTTGTCCATGCCGGAGCCTCCTTAAATAAACAGTCAGGTTTACAGTTTTCCGAAGGATACTATACTATACCCTTTCGGCTCCGGTTTCATAGTTTATCCGTGTGTCGGCGGTTCAAATCCGCCCCTACCCATTTCATCTAGCTCTGAGCTTATTATAGCAATCCCTGGTCGTATACCTTGTCCTCCTCAAGAGATATACGCTGTTCACTCCCAGAACTTAACCAGATATCGTTACAATCCCAAGTAAGATTTTCACCAGTTCCATACTCTTATTGAGTAACCGAAACTAAAGCTGATATATTTCAAAAAAAGGAACTACTGAAAATTTGATTTTAGAGTGTAACATGGCAACGCAAGAAAAACTCAATTCTGTATCCTCAGAATTACGCAAGATTCCTGAAACGGTAGAGACTTGTAATGATATTGCTCAAGCTCTCATCGAAGCCAAAGAAAAGGTGTCTTATCTGGGCAACATATGGGCATTAATCATCCCAACTGACTATGACAGGGCTAGGCAGCAAATCATAGCGAATTGCTCTTCAACGCTTCGCAGTCTGAAGGCTATACGGCAGACTACTCTAAGCCCCGATGCAATAAGAGCCAGCACCCGTCTGCGCAGTGTCCTGAGATGCTGCGGGATGTGTCCAGCAGAAAACCTGAAAAATATGTCAGAAGGGAAGAGCTTTCACTGTCTTGTCAAAACAGCTTCGGAGAACAATACAGCGGAAGGATTCCAATTTAGGCTCGATAAGAAAGGGCGAATCATTGAAAAAAGATAAGCCACAATCCAGATATGGCAGAATCGAAGGCATAATCGACATTGAGAGCTGGGCGAGAAAAAGGGTGACCCTCATAGGTTTAGGTAGTATGGGCCAGCCCATATCCAGTCAGCTTGCTCGGCACGGCGTAGCGACTCGTCCACCCGGAAGGATCAGATTAATCGATGGAGACATTGTTTCCCCCAGGAACCTAATCGGAACCGAATACAGATTGCACCACTTAAACAGACCAAAGGCCATTGCAGCTTCTGAGATTATCGCAGAGATCAATCATGATGTAAGTGTGTCTTATTGGCATCGAAGCATCAAGGATGATGACGTACCACACATAGTTAAGATGGCTACCATGTCAGACCTCCTGGGCCTGTTCGCCGATTCGTTTGATTTGATGATGGAAATATCTGACCAATGCTACAACATCTGCCCCCAGGTCATGGCTCTTTTTGGACCTAGTGCTAACTATGCTGAGGTCGCTTTCAGTATTCCGGGAGCAACGTGCAGGATCTCCGAGACTATCGGCAAGCGAAAGCGGAAAACGATTTCTAAACCGACAGCCCTAGGGTGTGATACCGCCCATATATCCAACTTTGTGGCATCCGTGTGTATGCGAATTCTCCTCGGAGAGTCCCAAAATACATTGTTGGTGCCTTGCTATAAAAATGCGTCCCTGCTCATCGTGGGATTGCGTAGTTCTTGGATATTCAGGAATCAGCCCAGAGATATTCTGAGAACAGTCGTATGTGTTCAGACCAAATGATAACCCTATTTTTATAAGGAGAAGCCGTTATGAAGATGCAAACAAAAGACAGGAAATCGAGAATAATTTGTGAAGAGGTAGCCACTTTGAGCCCACCGGCAAAGGTTGCACTTCCCACCTTGACTCACAAAAGAACCAAACCATCACCGACATCCGTGGAGGGTCTTCCCGACATAGCGAAGAGAATCTCTAAGATCCATCCAACAGCGAAGCCAAGGAAGAAAGAAGGAAACCTTTCTGTTCGGAAGACAAAAACTCTACTAAATAGTCCCAGG
>CAZJIR010000349.1:0-3543 GCA_964546095.1 uncultured Pirellulales bacterium | reverse complement strand
CAAAGAATTTGCCCAAAACCGCCTGCGTTATAGTAATCGGCAAAGTAAACAGCAACTCAATCGAGCCGACCTTGCGCTCTTCCGCCCAGAGACGCATCGCCGTCGAAGGAACCATAAAAACAAACAGCAGTGGCAAATTCATAAAAAACGCACGCATATCCGCCTGCCGCATTTCATAAAAGCCCTGCTTGAACGTCAGGTAACCCGAGAAGAAAAGAAAAATCACAAGAAACACATACGCAAGAGGTGTCGTAAAATAACTTTTCAATTCCCTCTTGAACACCGCACAAAAACTATTCATATCTTAAACTCCTTCTCTAACTAAGGAACCATCAGCCGGTTAATTGCTTACTATTTTTCTTTGCCGTTCCTGGTAATCCTGCGGAAAACTTCATCAAGACTGCATTTATACTTTTCCTTCAAGTCCTTTGGCGTCGAATCCACAAGTATTCGGCCCCTGGCAATGACTATCGTTCTCGAACAAACCGCCTCAACTTCTTCGAGGATGTGAGTAGAGATAATAATACACTTATCCTCCGCCATTTTGTTTATGAGTTTCCTAACTTCATATTTTTGATTGGGGTCCAGCCCATCGGTCGGCTCATCGAGAATCAGCACATCCGGGTCATGAATCAGCGCCTGAGCGAGTCCTACACGCCGCTTGTAACCTTTCGATAACGTCTCTATCGTCTGATGATATACCGATTCGATGGAGCACATTGGAACAATCCGGTCGAGCGCCTGCTTGCGGCTGTTGCCTTTAATTTCTCTGGCATCGCAAATAAAGCTTAAAAAGCTTCCGACCGTCATCTCATTATACGCCGGGACATTTTCCGCTAAATATCCAATCAAACGCCTGACCTCGATAGGATTCTGCAAAATATCATGCCCGCAAATAGTAGCTGTCCCGCTGTCCGGCCGAAGAAAACATGCCAACATTCTCATCGCCGTGCTTTTACCGGCCCCGTTAGGCCCAAGAAGACCCAGAACCTGCCCCTTCTCAACATCGAATGATATCCCATCTACAGCAACAACCGGGCCGAAACTACGCCGAAGTCCACTGACCTTTATCATATTTACCCCGTCTGAAATATCTTTTTTACCAATACCGTTTCTTCGCTCCCGTCAGAGTAAAGCACCCAACGGGCGTCCATTTCTAAAAAATAACTCTAATTTCATCCCGAAATTTGATTTCTGTTACCTGATTTGCACAAATTTAACCAAAATTGCTTGACAGTCAATACCCTGAAACAGATTATTTTGTTCGGAACATTTAACGAGAAAATAACTCATGAGTCAAGTTGTAAAAGTAAAATTTATCGATTACAGAAACAGCATAGCAAAGGCCCTCGACCTTATTAACGCCGGAGCCTGTCTGCCACAACAGGGTCTTATCATTATCAAACCGAACCTGACAAACTCTTCACCGCCGCCGATTACAACCGATGTCGCCGCCGCAGAAGCAGTGTACAATTACTGCAAAACCTACACAAAAGCAGAAATTATAATAGGCGAAGGCTGCGGAAGCGGAACAACTCCGGACGTATTCGAAAAGCTCGGATATACCGATATGGCAGAAAAATACGGCCTGAAACTTATCGACTTCAACGAAGCTGAAACAGTCATGCTCAAAAATGAGAATGCGCTGCAATTAAAAAATTTTTATATGCCGAAGATTGTGCAGCACGCGTTCGTGATTTCCCTGCCAGTCCTCAAGGACCACAGCTTCACTAAAACCACAATCGCAATGAAAAATATGTTTGGCATCGCCTCCGGCAAGTTTTATTCAGGCTCCTGGAACAAATCAAAGCTGCACAGTCCTTCAACACACAAAAACGTTGTGGATGTTTGCTTATATAAAAAGCCGGACTTGTCGGTGGTGGACGCTTCTGTTGCTTTACAGGGAATGCACCTTGCCGGTACGCACAAGAATTTAGGTCTTATCCTGGCCGGCTTTGACCCCGTCGCAGTTGACACCCTCGGCAGCGAACTGCTCGGCCATAATCCGAAAAAGCTGGAGTATCTGACATTAGCCAACGGCCGGCTCGGCTCTATGGATAATATCGAAATACTGAACGGCTAATAAATCACATTCCACAATACAAAAGGGGCTTATATCGAATCAATCGATATAAGCCCCAAAATGAATAAACACCTGCTGTCTTTACAGTAATCTTAAAAGCCGAATCATTGTACCGGCTCCTCATCCAGACACAACCGGATATCGTCAATGTACACGACACCCATACCACTATTTGCTGTCGCATCATCCCTCGTGCCGATGCCGATAGCAATACTGTCAACGTCTGTCAGGTCAATGCCCTCGTCGGCAAAATGCTGCAAAGGAACAGCAAATTCTGTCCAATCGGATATCAAAGTAGCGTTGGAATCTTCGTGGTAAACAACAACGGGCTCACCGCCAGCGTTGGCAACAACCACATACATCGGCTGAGCAGAGTTGGTGACTATGCCTATATCCTGGCTTGCCCACTGGTCAGTGACAGTACCGGTGAAACTAACGTTAGAGAATACAGCTTCACAAATTTCATCAACGTTATGGCTCGTTACCGCCAATCCTATATAAGCAGTTGCATTCATGTTAACTATCTCACTTCCAATCTGTGTCCATGTGCTGCCGTTAGCCGAATAAGAAGCGGTAAAATTACCAGCTATATTACGTTCTATTTTCACCCACTGCGGCGCTGTGATATCGTCTTCTGTCGTTTCGGCACTTGCATCTGATGTTACAGTTCGACGCTGGAAGGAAACGCCCTGTTCAGGTGTGACAACCGTCATAGCATGTCTGGAACCCGGTTCCAGTGAATTACGTATCATCACACCGGCCTTGGCCCAGCCGTTCGTATTGCTCACGCTCTCGACCTTGGCTATAATCGAGCCGGCGCCCGTCAGCTGCCTGAAGGCAAAGTAGAACTCATCGGTTGTTTCCCAGATATCGGTACCGGAGCCGGTCACCGTATAGGTGCCTGCCGGGTCTTCCGTAAAGCTGCCTACATAGGCTGGATTACCCATAAACCACAGTGACAATAACTCGACGCCTTCATCGGTCCAGTCACGTACAGACTCTAACGTCAATGACGCCTCTGAATATCTCATATCGTTTTCGAAGAATAGAGGCATCGCCTGATCGCCGCTGTGAACATTCTCTGTTTCAACGAAACTCTCTCCGGCATTAAAATCTGGATCAGGATAACCTGCGGTAGCCCCGTTTGTAGTGGTACCCCAGCCGTCAATCCACATATCGAATATCCTGTCGGGACTGTAGTTGTTGTAATCCTCGAAGTTGTCCACGATAAGGAAGTTGGCGGTTGTAAATCTCCAGAGGCTGCCTTTCCACGGACTTTCCGGATTGATATCATTGACTTCATCAACACGCCAATAATATGTAGTATCCCACTCGAGTAGTCCCGTCTCAAAGATCTCGACACCAAGTTCCTGTGTGCCTTGGTACTCGGGTGAGTCTGTGGTAGCATTAAGAACAGCTTCCTCACTTGTACCGAAGTAAACCTGGTGCGAAGCTGCGCC
>CAZJIR010000348.1:478-3549 GCA_964546095.1 uncultured Pirellulales bacterium | reverse complement strand
GTTACAGGTTCCAGGCACTTGCTGGAAGTCGATGGTACAAGAATTTTGGTTGATTGTGGTCTTTATCAGGAAAGGCAATTCAAAGCAAGAAACTGGGAGCCATTTGAAGTTCCGCCCAATAGTATTGATGCCGTACTACTTACTCATGCACATCTGGACCATTGCGGTTTGCTGCCCAAGCTGGTTAAGGAAGGATTCAAGGGTAAAATATACGGCACTTCCGCCACGGCTGAGATTGCACGCATTATTTTGATGGATTCAGCTCATCTGCAGGAAGAAGATGCTGAGTATAAGCGTAAGAGACATGAGAAAGAAGGCAGGAAAGGACCTTATCCTGAAGTGCCTCTTTATACTACAGAGGATGTCGAGGTTTGTTGTCCAATGTTTTCGCCTGTTAAATACAAAAAGCCCATACAGATAAGTGACGGCGTTGAGGTAACTTTATATGATGCAGGTCATGTTCTCGGCTCTTCGATAATAAAAGTAAAAGTACAGACAAACAGTGAGGACCGCACAATTTTGTTTTCGGGTGATATGGGCAGACCTGACAGGCCTATCGTTCAGGACCCCACTTCTTTTAAGCAAGCGGACTATATCCTTATTGAATCCACTTACGGCGACAGAGTACACCAAGGTAAAGAAGGCACGAAGAAGATGATTGCCAAGGTTATAAACTCGACGAAGAAGGCCGGGGGGAACATTATCATCCCAAGCTTTGCACTTGAACGCTCCCAGGAGGTTCTATATTACCTCAATGAGCTGATGCTTGAAAATAAGATACCGCATTTGACGGTCTTTCTGGACAGCCCGATGGCTTCTAAAATTACGAAGGTCTTTCAACAACACAAAGAGATGTATGATGAAGAGATGACTGAGCATATCCGGAATAATGAATCGCCTTTTAATTTCCCAGGGCTGAAAATGACGGGGGCAACCGAAGAGTCAAAGGCAATTAATCATGTGAGCGGGACATCCATTATAATTGCAGGCTCGGGAATGTGTACGGGCGGTAGAGTAAAGCACCATTTAGTGAACAATATCACCAATCCTAAAAATACTATAATGTTCGTGGGGTATCAGGCAATCGGCACTCTTGGCAGATTGATTGTTGACGGCAAGGAAGAAGTCAGAATCCTCGGCCAGAAATATCCTGTAAAAGCAAAAGTTATCAAGGTGAACGGTTTTTCCGCTCATGCGGACAGAGACGAACTTTTCAATTGGTTGAGTGGTCTTAAAAACCCCCCCAGAAAACTATTTATAGTGCATGGGGAGTCAGAAGGCGCTCATAATTTCGCAGATTATATAAAACAAAAAACAGGCTGGGAAGTTATTGTTCCTGCCTATCTTGATGAAGTTGTCCTTGATTAATTGGCGCGAAGTTTGTGGAGAATATCCCAATATGCTCCCCGCTGGCCTTTTTTAATTGCTTCCACCAGTTCCATATTATCATTGTAGTTATGGTCAGTTGATTGCCCGGACTCATTTGCTTCCGGCTCTATTTGCTCCACTGGTTCAAAAAACCTCTTATCACCGGCAATTAAGTCTTTTATGAGCCTGGCCGGTTGAGAACCTAAAGCCTGCGAAATATAAAAGGTTGGCCGGAAAAGGTCGACAGGCCCGGAGTACTTTCGGCGGATATTAGGATTTGTTTCTGGTGAGCCTTCGTTCGCCATCATCTCAGCCATCTTAGTACCCGGATAAATTCTGATACCGAGTGATGAGCCCGCACAATCAGGATTAATCTGTTTAATATAGTTGATAGTTTGCGATACAGTTTCAGGTGTTTCGCCCGGCCCACCTAACAGTAAATCTATCATAATCCTTATGCCATTTTTACGGCATAAATGTACTGCTGATGCAATGTCTTCTTTCAGGTAAGGTTGGCCGTAAGTTTTGAGCATTGAAGAAGACGCAGAATCACCAGTAAAATTGATACCGATGCAGCCGGCTTTGCTCATAACTTTAGCAAGTTCCGCGTCAAAAGGAACTACCGCCATATATGTATACCAGCTCAAGCTTTCTCCAATAGAGCGCCGATTAAATTCCTCACAAACCGCATACGCATGCTCTCGCGGAATGTTGAATTCAGAGTCACACAAATGCAATACATCCACCCCCTGAGCTATTAGTGATTGAACTTCATCAGCGACTTCCGAAGATTCTCGGAGTCTTATTACCGGGCCTTTAGTGAGAGGGTCGGCACAATAAATACATAAACGATTGCAGCCACGTTTTGTCTCAAGGCCGCACTGGCCACCTTTCTTAAAATAAGTAAGATTATCGATTTGGTCACGAGTGGTCGGCAAAGAAAGTTTTGCAGGCCAGGATGGTTGATTGCAGTTAGTTTTTCCATTTCCTCGCCAAACCAATCCATCGACGCGTTCAAAGCGTTTCGATTGCTGCAACTCGTTGAAAAGTGACACTATCGCTCGTTCACCGTCACCGCGAATTCCAAAGTCGGCACCGGTATATTCGACAATACGCCGGGCGAAGATGGAAAAGCCGACGCCGCCAATTACAATCGGCGCATCGGTCAAACTTCTTATATCGCGTATGGTCTGGGCAAAGTCAGGTACAAACCACCGAGCACTCGGCCAAAAACAATCTTCCGTATTGCGAAACGTAAGCCCCACCAATTGCGGAGTAAAAGTCGCAAAATGTTCCCGGAGCATTTTCGATGGGTCATCGGTAAGGCATAAATCCAATACTTCTACATCAATCCCGGATTCTTTTGCACTTGCTGCAATATAGTCCAGAGCAATCGGCCCTATCGGAGGTAGCATCCTATTTGTATTAATAAGTGTTAACATGAATCAAAAATCATACGCGTTCTAAGGTGTGATCAGGCCGTTTACTGTTTTTCTTGTATTTCTCTCTTTTTCTGAGAGAAGCAACTCAGCAGTATACCCAACTCAAACAGGGCATAAAGCGGTATAGCCAAGGTCACCTGAGAGACTACATCAGGCGGAGTGGCCATGGCCGCTATTATAACAATTCCAAGTATGACAAATTTTCTTGACCTGCGTAAGCCCTCGATTGAAACCAAACCAGTTTTATTCAGGAAAAAAATC
>CAZJIR010000348.1:0-468 GCA_964546095.1 uncultured Pirellulales bacterium | reverse complement strand
ATCGCTATCGGTGTTTGAAAAGCCACGCCAAAAACCAGCATCAGCATAGTTATAAAAGAAATGTAATTTGCGAAAGTGAAATTGGAGCTGACACCAAGCATGTTTTTATTAAAAGCTACAAGAAACTTAAGTGTAAGCGGCGCTACTACTATTACAAAGAATAAAGCCCCAATAACAAACAATACAGCTGAAAAAGGTGTGGCGAGGTGAACATAGCGTTTCTCATGGGGATAAAGACCAGCGGCAATAAACATCCATATCTGATAGAAAACCCATGGTGAAGTTAGTATAAGACCCGATATTAAAGCTATTTTTATGTAGCTGACGATACCATCGGCAGGGGCAAGTGTTTGGAGGATGGCATCTTCACCCATAACGTGTACATAGGGTTTTTCTATAAAGGCTATAATTTTAGAACACAAAAAAAGACAGATGACAGCTCCAACCGTCAGACCAACAAGGGCACGA
>CAZJIR010000347.1:0-3553 GCA_964546095.1 uncultured Pirellulales bacterium | reverse complement strand
TCCTTCCCGATAAGATAGTTTAGGATGTTAAGGTTTATTTCAATATCCTGTATATTATTAAAAACTTTTGCCCAATTTATAAAGTAGTCCCATTTAGTAACAGTATCTTTCAGAGTAGCCATTAAATAAATGAATACTTCATCAGCACTAGAGCAATTAATTCTCTCTTTAAAAATCTTGCTATATTTCATAGGCTGCCTCTTAAAATATTGCTAAACCGTTAAAAATTGGTTATCAGCAATTCATTTATTTGCCCGCGACCTGATGCCTTGCAATTTATCGCTCTGTTTGCTTTAACCTGAATAATATCGAACCCATATTTCTTATAATTCTCTTCAAAAAAGTGATCTTCCGAGTCTTCATTTTTGGGATCTGAGTTGCTCAAGAGTAATTTAGCTCCAGTTCTTTTTACTCGTTTGGAGAACAGCGCTAAACGTACTTGGTCTTCTAAGCCAAAATCTTCTTTCGAATAGGCAGTAAAGCTCGCAGTTGGACTCAGCGGTCTATATGGAGGGTCAAAATATACAAAAGTTTTATTGTCAATATATTTATCGCTTTTCTCAAAATCAGCGCAAATGATTTCAGCCTTTTGTAAGACTTGAGATACATTTTTTAGGTTTACTATGTCGCATATAGTCGGCTTTTTATAATCACCAAAAGGAACATTAAATTCGTCTTTTCTGTTAACTCTGTATAGTCCGTTGTAGCAGGTCTTATTTAAAAAAATAAGCTTCACAGGATCTCTATCTTTGTTAAATTCAGTACGGATATCTTCATAATAAAATTTCTCACGTGCCGCTTTTTTCATCGGTAAAAATTTTCTTTCGAGCTTACTTAGTTCCTCAATAATAGAATGGATATCATTTTTTAAAGCGTTATAGCAATTCACTAAATCCTGGTTTATATCGAATAGGTAAAAATGCTTTATATTCTCGTATTTTTGCGCAATATTGAAAAACACAGCCCCACCACCAACAAAAGGCTCAATATACGTCTCAATTTCTCCTGTTTCGATACCTTGAGGTAATCGTTTTTCTATCTCAGGCCAAATCTGACCTTTACCGCCTGCCCACTTCAAGAATGGCTTTGCTAAACGTTGCTTTTCAACAATGATGCTCACAATAAATCCTTAATATTCACACCTAAAGCTTTTGCAATTTTCTCAAGATTCTTAATTCCGATGTTTTTTTCTCCGCGTTCGATTTGACCAACATAAGCCCTGTGAAGGTCGGCTAATTCTGCCAGTTTTTCCTGGGAAAGCCCTTTATCTTCCCTGATTTTCCTTATGTTGAACCCAACTTCCTTGTTAATATCGCTCATAAAAACTCCTGATTTGTAATCTTAGGGATTGATGCTTATCGGTCGACTACCTATAGGTAGCAATCTTTAAAATGATAATTGATTAATGATGACTGATTATTGCCGAATCCTCTCCTCCGGCAGCACAAAAAACATTCAACAGCTTAAAACCGGCCTGCACAATCTGTGCGGCCATTATCAAATGGCCCGGCGGGTCTCGGCATTAGCTTTCACAGATGTTCACATCGAGAAAAGCTAAGCCGGTCCCGCAAAGCCGGCTAAAAACCTCTGCGTTCTCTGTGTCCTCTGTGGCAAAATTTTTGTCTTTTGTCTTTGGTCTTGTGTCTTAAGTCTCTATTGTCTTTCATCTTGACTTTTGATTCCTCTCATGTTATTCTCTAACACCAAAGGCGTGAGTTCTTATCTGGAAACCATATATACATAGTTAGCTGGAAATAAAGTGAAAATTTCGAAAATATTTGTGTTGGCCACTGCCATAATAACGATTCTGTGCTGCCTGTTTGGGTTGTTTTATAATTCTTCATCACTCATATCTGCATTTTCAGGTGTATTTGGAAACAAAGAAGATCAGCCATATTTCTATGCGGCATTTTATTCAATGTCTGTCATATGTATATTATTTTATATTTGCTTGATTGGATTTAGCATTGATCTTATTAGAGGACACTTCAGAACAATTATCCCTTTTACAGGAGTTTTGATTGTTGAGGTTATTTATTTCTTTTCAATCGGCACTTTGTGGCTACATCCAAAGTTCGGTATGAGTATAGCTGCAGCTACTGGTGTGGCTAATGGCGGTTTGATGGCGCAGTTTACTATTTTGCTTCCGCTTTGGGCTCCCATAGTTTTATGGGTATCTAAACGAAAACTCCAACACCAAGCCACAGCTAACCAGGCGGATGCACCTGACAGGAACAACTTGCGGGGTTTATCGTAAACGCTTTTGGGTTCTCGAAAGACCTACCGCCTGCAGGCGATCCGCAATGTTGGGAGCCAGAAGTAAATGATACAATTCATAAGAAGCAGAATATTCTTCATGTCCCATATCGTGCTACTGATTGCTATTTCGGCTTGTTTATCTTGCGCAACAAACAATAAGTCATCTTCTCCGATTGTCGAATTGAACCAACATATTAATGAGCTTACACTTGTTGCTATCGGTAGACCTGCAACAAGTCTCCCCAAGGCAGGTGACCGACCAGCATTTACAAAACTACATACCGGACAACACGCTTTTGGTTCCTTAAATGACGCTTGGTTCGGTTCTTTAGGGCCTTCAGCTTCAGACCAAAGGATCGAAGCCTCAATGATGGCTGAAGTCGTTGCGATGTTAGCAGATGCAAATGATATCTTGAGACGCAGGATACATTTCAAGGATGTTAAAGACACTAATCCTGGTTGGCCTACTTATAGATTTGAAGGCGACGCTGCCAATTTAAAGTGTGCTGCA
The DNA here is from genome assembly GCA_964546095.1 of uncultured Pirellulales bacterium. Taxonomy (GTDB): domain Bacteria; phylum Planctomycetota; class Phycisphaerae; order Sedimentisphaerales; family Anaerobacaceae; genus NIOZ-UU13. The sequence continues at coordinate 783 of CAZJIR010000347.1, read as the reverse complement.
CTCGCAATTGGCTATTCGCAATCAAAATATGCTATAGTATATTACCTACTAATAATTGATGATCGTAGCACGGCACGGCAAATATTCCAGAAGATAAAAGATTGTGTTTCTGCAAAAGATATAGATGCTTCTACTGCAATCGGCAATATTCTATGGCGACTCAACCAATAATGAGCCCCCCAACAAAGGGATCGATCGTACCCGCTGACGCGGCCCGATGATCTCGAACGTTCGGTAAAAAACATCATGATATTGAGCGATCTAGGCTTCGACCAATGGTTTGAAGAGCATATTACTCAGTTCCTGAACGCTATACGCTAAACCCTAACCCCTGTTTTCTTGCCTCCGGCAGCACAAACATCGTTTTGAATTTCAAATTTTGATTATTCGGATTTGTTTCGGATTTAGTGCTTAGTATTTAGAATTTAAACCAAACCCGAGCTTAATTTCTCTTGAAATTTGACCCCAAATATGTTATAATACCCATCAATCAGTCAGATGATCGACGCGGAGAACCGCACGTATCGTCTCGCGCCAAACATGCTATTTCCATAATTTGGTGCCGGACACGTCAAAAAACGCTTTTATAGCATTTGAACATTTGGATTTTGATATTGTTTCGGATTTAGTGATTAGGATTTCGAGTTTATGCAAAATACACTTCCTGCTGTCTTTAGTCTGTCTTCTGTCTTCCGTTTTCTGTCTTCTATCCTCTACATCTGTCGAGAATATTCGACAAATCGACCTTTTTATGCAAAACAAAGCCAATCCGTCAAACGAAAT
>CAZJIR010000346.1:0-3556 GCA_964546095.1 uncultured Pirellulales bacterium | reverse complement strand
GCGCCTGAGATGGTAGAAAAAGTGTTGCATAAACTGTAGATTTTTTTGAAAGTGGGGATATGTACAGAGAACAGATAAAAGTACTCGATTGCACAATCAGGGATGGTGGACTCATTAATAATCACTATTTCACGGACGAATTTGTCCGCGCGGTATATAAAGCCCTTTCTAAAAGCGGTGTTGACTATATGGAGTTTGGCTATCGCAGCAGCAGAGAGCTTTATCCGCCTGAGGATTACGGCGCGTGGAAGTATTGTGATGATGATAAAATCAGAAAAGTTATTGACGGTCTTGATGGTGATTCCAATTTAAAAATCAGTGTAATGGTCGACTCGTATCGCGTCAAAGAGCAGGAGTTTGCCCCTGCTGATGAGAGCCCGATAGATATGATTAGAGCGGCGACCTATGTCAAATATATCGATAGCGCCATAGAGCTTATAAATAAATGTCACGACCTCGGCTATGAAACAACCTGCAACGTCATGGCCATCTCCAGAGAAATAGAGCCCGACCTCATCGAGGCCCTTGAGCAATTGGCTAAAACGTCCGTTGATGTTGTTTATGTTGTCGATAGCTTCGGGGCGTTATACTCTGAGCAGATAGAGTATCTGGTTAAACTTTACACTGAACATCTACCCGGCAAGACTATTGGAGTCCACTGCCACAATAACCAGCAGCTTGCATTTGGTAATACGATAGAGGGTATTATTCACAATGCTAATTATGTAGATGGTTCATTATTCGGTATCGGCAGAGGACCGGGTAATTGTTGTCTTGAACTCTTGGTCGGTTTCCTGAAAAATCCGAAATTCAATTTGGCCCCAGTCTTAAAGGTAATACAGGATTATATGATGCCCATGCGTGATGAGATAGAGTGGGGTTATATACTACCATATATGCTCACTGGTATATTGAATGAGCATCCTCGCTCTGCGATAGCATATCGAAAGACGGAAGATAAAGACAAATATGCAGAGTTCTACGAGCAAATGCGTTTGCCCCAGGAGTAACAGCCTGTAACCACGGTAAAATGACACACAGCCCCTCAAATTTAATTTATTGAGGGGCTGTTTTTTTTCTGTCGCAAATCCAAAATCTTTTTTTCTTGCCTTTTTGGCAGCTTTCAGTAAATTTTATGAGTCAAGGTTAACATAAGATTTCTTCACTGTCCTCGTAGTGGTGAATAACAGGAGATTTGAAAATGATAGGCAAGAAGATAAGACTCGAAAGAATAATCGACCGCAATTCCAATCGGACCGGAATTATCCCAATGGATCACGGTGTAACGGTCGGCCCTATTAAGGGCCTGGAGGATATGAGAAAAGCCATCAGCAGCGTCGTTGCTGGTGGTGCAAACGCCATACTAATGCACAAAGGTGTTGTTCGCGCAGGCCACAGAGGCACCGGCAAAGATGTCGGACTGATTATTCACCTTTCCGGCGGAACTTCCCTTAGTCCCTACCCCAATGCAAAAGTGCTTGTCTGCACTGTCGAAGAGGCAATCCAGCTTGGCGCCGACGCCGTGTCTGTCCATATAAATCTTGGTGCCGAGACTGACAAGGAGATGCTGCGGCAGTTGGGATATATAAGCGAGGGATGCTTTAAATGGCAGATGCCGCTTATAGCGATGATGTACACTCGCGGCTCTAAAATAAAAAATGAATACGATGTCAACAATGTCAAGCATGCTGCCAGGGTCGGTGCAGAATTAGGCGCTGATATCGTTAAGGTAGTCTATACCGGCAGCGTCGATAGTTTCAAAGAGGTGGTTCAGGGCTGCCCTGTACCGGTGGTTATTGCCGGGGGTCCGAAGATGAACAGCGACAAGGACATCTTCAAAATGGTTGAAGGTGCTCTTGGGGCCGGCGCCGCGGGCTTGTCTGTCGGCCGAAACGCCTTCCAGCATAAAAACCCGACCAAAATGGTCAAGGTTCTGTCCAAAATGGTTCACAAAAACGCCACCGTCGAAGATGCAGTTAAAGCGTTGAAAAGCTGAGTCTCTATAAAAAAGATGGGCAACCTAAGTAGTTGCCCATCCTTTTATCTTTCTTTTTCTTGTAGTCTTTTTTGCTAATCGACCTTCTTACCTATTGCTTCTCTTGCACCTCTTTGGGTGATGAATTCCCCATTGAGGTTCTTTCCGTCCAGCTTGCCCTTAAATTCCATCTGGAACTCACGGTCCTGCCATCTCATTGTAATCTTGAAACTCACATTATCTCCATCCACCTTAAGGTCTGTGATAGGCGTTTCATTGTCACGCATTGTGTACGTCCCGGTCATATCTTTTTTGATTTTCAGCGTGCTCGTGCGCGTGCCTCGCGGCGTTTCTCTCGTGAATTCCCATGTACCGACCAGAGGCGATGCCATCATGGCTTTCTCAACTTTCTTACCGACTATATCGCTGGTACCTCTGTCTGAGCTCATCTCACCCTTGATTGTCTTTCCATCCAGTTTTCCTTTGAAGTCCATCTCGAAAGTCTGGTCACCCCAGCCCATTTCGAGCATAAAGGTAACCTGGTCGCCTTCGATTTTGATGTTCTTCATAGGTATCTCACCGCCGAACATCTCATACCTTCCGGTCAGGTCTCCGTCAATCCTCATCATACCCGGACGGGTGCCCCAGTCTGAATCTATTGTAAGCTCCCATTTTCCGATTAGTGCTGCACCCAGGCGCTTGCCTTTTACCTGTATGTCTCCCGTGTCGCTTTTCATCGTTCCGGTCAGCTCATTGCCTTTGGCCATAAGCTCACAGGTCGTTTGAAATTCGAAATCTTCGATTTTAGTGTCTCTGGTAAGTGAGAGCTTTCCGTCTTTGAGTTTGACATTCGATAAAACATGCTCGCCTTGTTCGTCCCACTTAGCATCTATTGTACCGTCCGGTTTTTGCGAGATTAACAATTTGGCATTGATTTCCCTGTCACCGACATCGAAGCTGATGTCCCATTTGCCTAAAATGGGCGGCTTTGGTTTTCTTCGGCTGCCGTTGGCGGCAAATTCACCCCGGTCGCTCGACATTGTACCTGTGATTTTACCGTCTTTAAGAGTTCCTTCGTAGTCCATCGTGAACTCCTGGTCACCGAACCTGACTGTACGCACAAAAGTGAGTTTTCCATTCTCGAATTTGACATCGGACAGGTCCTGTGAGCCCCACTTACCTGCGAGACTGCCATCCGCCTTCTTGGAAATAGACAGCGTTGCGAAGCTGTCCCGGCCGCCAAAGTCCATCTTGATTTCCCATTCACCTGTGATGTCTTCGGCCGCCCGGACAAATGATGTCTGAAACAGCAATAAAAGACAGGCAAGGGCAATAAACTTTACACCTGTTTTGTTAATTAACTTCTGAATCATAATAGACCTCCTAAAATGTTTCTCCCGAATCGTCACTGTTCAACTGTAGAACTGGACTTGCAAAAATAAATGTTACTCTAAACCGGCAGAAAATACAACGGTTTTTTTAAAAGAAATAGCATGCAGGACGGATACGCAGCTTGCTGAAATTGCTAATATAACGCCTTGCTTAAGCTGAACTTATGATTAGATAGAGCTAATATTATGT
>CAZJIR010000345.1:0-3557 GCA_964546095.1 uncultured Pirellulales bacterium | reverse complement strand
AAAGACAATACCCTAATATGTCGATAGCCAATTAGGAAAACGACGGATATAGGACATTACAAGTCGAGGAAAAAGATATTTTCAGTTGTTATTTTTATCGCCAAAGTCCATGGATATCCAAAAAAAGTATCGAAAGGATTATTAGATGAGTCAATGGATACCTGTTTTGGTAATTGATAACGATGAGATTGCCCGAATAGCAATAAAGCGGAGTCTGAAACTATACGGATTTGAAGCTTAGTTGGCAGAAGATGGGCCAACCGGGATTAAAATCGCACGGCATAAAAAACCAGCACTTATTCTTTTGGACTGGATTATGCCGGAAACGGATGGACTGGAAGTCCTTACTGAGTTAAAGCACGACCGTAGAACAGAGAATATACCCGTATTTATGTTGACGGGCAAAGGAATGATAAGTGACGTAGACCAGGCCTTCGAAATAGGGGCAGATGATTATATTATAAAGACTTTAGATCTGACACGGTTAGGTAAAATCGTCAAAGATAAGTGGAAGAAATATATAAGCAAGACAACCGTCATCTAAAGCCTGCAAACCTGTGATATAAAGTAATTGGGATGCAGTGATATTAAGAAAGCCTACTCAACTCTGTTTAATCAGAGAGTGTCCGTGACGAACGATTTGAAGCTGACCATGGCAAATATGTGCATGAAACTGTGGAGTTTTTGAGACTAATATGGGGGTAACAATTATGTTAGAAGAAAAACGATTATGTTTGGAGAAAGATTTTTACTTATAAAAACAGTAACATTCTCGCCCACCATAATTCTCAAAGCTCCTGTTATACTTGATGGACATAGCACATACAATACGCGCACTCTCTTACCTATTTGGACTGATAAAAAAGACGGCATTTAATTATCGGTCGTCCGGAGTAATAAGGAAAATTAAGGAATCCAAATAAAGTATCTTCGAAAAGTTAATCCGACGACTTCGATGAACGAAATAGTAATAATTGATAAATAACAAAGAATGAGAACTAAAGCTTACAGTTTGATAATTATAACTCTGGCCTTGTTTGCAGCGCTAATCGTACCACAAGCTCGGGCCGATTCTACATCCAGCCGAGAGTATCGAGTAAAAGCTGCGTTTTTATATAACTTTATCAACTTTGTCGACTGGCCCAAAGACAAGCTTTCTAAAGAGAATAACTCAATCTCCATTGGAATCATCGGCAAGGACCCGTTCGGAAATGCATTCGAACCTATTAAGAATAAGCAAGTTAAGGGCAAAAAGGTTGTCATTAAGCGACTCGATGGCTATAAAGAACTGAAGGATTCCGGCGAGCAAATCAAGTCTATCAGGCTATGTCACCTATTGTACATTTGCCCCTCAGAAAAGGAAAAAGTAAGAGAAATCATAGATTTAATTAAAGACCACAATGTACTGACTGTTGGAGATACAAAATATTTTCTTGAAACCGGCGGTATTATCAATTTTTTGTTGGAGGATAATAAAGTTTGTTTTGAAGTAAATAAAACCGCCGCCGAGCGAGCTGAGTTGAAAATCAGGTCTAAACTGTTACGTCTGGCTAAGAGAGTAATCCCGAAATAAACGTTTAACGAGGCGTAGAACTTATTATGTCTGTTGTACAAAACGTATCGATAAAGCATAAGCTGATATTGATTATCATGGCAACATGTATAACAGCTTTGCTTTTGGTCGGTGTTATACAACTGTTATTTGAACGAGGAGAATATCTTGAAGAAACGATAGACAGCATCTCGTGCTATGCTGAAATGATAGGAGACAATTGCAGGGCAGCGTTGGCTTTCGAAGACGCTGAAGATGCCAAGGAAACGCTTAAATCACTACAGGCTGAGTCTTCAATCGTTTTTGCCTGCGTATATAACAGAGATGGCAAAGTGCTGGCCCAATATATACACCCTGACGTTACGGATGAATTCTCGACGCCCGTATGTAAGCAAGAAAATCACAAGTTTGATAACAACTACTTCAAGCTTTTCAAACAGATTAAAGAAAACAATGAGACTATAGGTACGGTTTATATCCAGCACGACTTGTCTCAAATAAAAGCTATGTTATGGTTGAAAACCGGCACCATGGCACTGGTTGTGATGGCATGCTCACTTGTTGCTTATCTGGTCTCATCAAAACTGCAGAGTTTTATTTCCGAACCAATTCTAAGTCTGGCGGAAATTACCAAAGCTGTCTCAGAAAAGAAGGACTATTCTGTTCGAGCCCGAAAACAAAGTAACGACGAGGTGGGCTTGCTTATAGAAGCTTTTAATGAAATGCTGGAGCAAATCCAACAGCGAGATTCGGCTTTAGTTGACGCCAAGGATCAATTAGAAACAAAAGTCAAGGAGCGTACGGCAGAATTATCATCCACCAACTCTAAACTAAAAGGAGAAATTGACGTTCGTAAAAAAGTGGAAGAGTCCCTGAAAAGCGTCAACGATAAATTGAGCCAGTCGAATCAACAACTACAGGAGTTCACTTATGTTGCATCACATGACCTGAGGGAACCAACAAGAAAGATAAGCTCCTTCGGACAGATGCTGGCCGAATCTCTGGCAGACAAACTGGACGAAGACGATAAGGAAAATCTCAACTTCATGATAGAGGGAGCTGATAGAATGCAACAGATGATCGAAGCTCTACTGACATATTCACGCGTAAGCACAAAAGGAGTCACAGCTGAAAAAGTTGATTTGAATGAAATTGTAGAGCAGCTGAAGAGTCTGGAACTTTCGGCCAAGCTTGAAGAGACTAATGGCACTATATCGATACCTGAGCCCTTACCTGCAATCGACTGCGATCCTGCTCAAATTCGACAATTACTACAGAACTTGATATCAAACGGTTTGAAATATCAAAACGATGATGTCGTACCTGAAATTATTATACGAGCAAACGCAGAAGATAATGGCATGATCCGGGTAGAAGTTCAAGATAACGGAATAGGAATCAAGAGAGAACAATTTGACAACGTTTTTATTATGTTCAGACGTCTGCATTCCAGGCGGGAGTATGATGGTACGGGTATAGGCCTAGCCGTATGTAAGAGGATTGTCGAGCGACACGGAGGAGAAATTGGCGTCAGCGCGACCTATGGTGAAGGGTCGATTTTTTGGTTCACGATGCCGGCATCAAAAGTCTCTGTTGAAAATGAAGAAGTAGCTTCAAACACTTCAGAGCCGGCAAATTATATAAATTTGGGGGTTTAAAAAATGAATACAACAAATTTTTTAGTAATGTTTTTGGTTGAAGATGACCCTGGTGACCAGAAATTGGTCAAGAGCGCATTGGCTGCTCAGGAAGCTACCATCGAGCTCCGCATCGTAGGCAGTGGAGAAGAGGCATTGAGGTACCTTACGCACAAGGACAATGAGGATGAACAGAATCCTCGGCCGAATTTAATACTGCTCGATTTAAATATGCCGGGTATGGGTGGAAAAGAATTTTTAAAATGCATAAAAGCCAATGAAAATCTGAATAGCATTCCCGTTGTTATTCTTACAACCTCGGACTCAGAAATCGACATACAGGAATGCTACAAATTGCACGCAGCAGG
>CAZJIR010000344.1:0-3565 GCA_964546095.1 uncultured Pirellulales bacterium | reverse complement strand
GGAAAAATATCTTCGGTCCCGTCGGTTTGTGTGCAAACCAGAACCTGGCCTTTCGTCTGATTAATGGCTTTCCATACCTGAACGGACTCGGCGCTGATACCGAGGTAGACTTGATGTGCCGCCGTTTTTCTCATATCCCATTCGCGCCCGTCGCCAAATCGTTTTTTGATGTGGAAGCAATAGGTCCTCGCGGCGATTGCCTGTGCTTTAAGCGCCTCCGGTTCCCAGTAGTTGGGCATCTCGGCTCCTACTACGCCGGCTAAATACGCCTCAGGGGGAACCAGATTAATTACGTCGAAAAAATTCTCCTCGGAATTGATTATCAGCTTTAATTTACCACGATAATCTTTGCCGTTTAGATTGAAGATGTGCGGCTCATCGGGAGAAATAATTACCTCATTGTTCAAAAAAGACCGACGCCCGATTGTAATTTCACCGTTCATTACTTGGACTATTATTGGCGCATTTATTTGGTCATAGCTGGCTGTTGGAAGTTGTGTTTGCTGGTTAGGGTCATCGGTAATACTGAATGACGAGTTAATTTTCAATGTGCAGGCCTCGATATTGTCAAGCAGCAGAATCCTTACCCAAAATTGCGGTTCGATATCCATCTGGCCGGTAGGAGCTATGGGTTGCCGGCGCTTACAACCACCCAGAATTATCAATAAAATTAAAAGGGCTGTTAATTTGCTGCCCGATGTTGGAGAATATTTTCCGGCTGAGACCTTCCGCAAGAGGATTTTAAGGGGATTTGTTGTCAGTTGGATGGTGGTGGACAATGTCAATTTCCCAATCCCTGTTTTGAGGTGTGTTGTAGTAATATTTTTAATAGAAAGCAGTCGATGGCCAATCTGTCAATCCAGACTTCGCAGCTTTAATTCAAGGTTTGTGAGGGATTTTTTAATTTCATTCAGGCTTGTAACGCCGAAATTTTTACAGCCGAGAAGCTCAGCCTCAGTTTTGTGTGTCAGTTCACCTATTGTACGAAGATTAAGTTTTTGAAGGCACTTTCGAGCGCGTACCGATAACTGGAGGTCCTCGACGGATTTACTTCTAAGTCCTTCCTCTTCGGTTGAGATGATGGTGCCCTCGGGGATTTCTATCGACGGAAGCTGCTTTTCCTCCAGAGCCATACCAAGGGTCAATCCTTTCGGGTCAAGAATCGACTTGATTTCTCTAAGGGACGTTTCACCGAAGTTTTTATAGGATAAAAGTTCCGCTTCGGTGATGTTCAGAAGGTCGCCGAGTGTCTCGATTTTCATTTTTTTCAGGCAGTTTCTGCTTCGAACCGAAAGCTCAAAATCAGAGATTGGCGTTTCGAGAATCTGATTTTTACGGGTCTTTCTCTCTTCTTTTTCCTCGTCATAGAACATTGTTTTTGAGCTTTCGATGTCTTTTTTGAACAGAATTGCTCTTTGATGATTCGGATGATTCTCCAGAACCGTATCGACACATTTCAAGGCCTTATCGTACTGGCTGTTGTCTTCGTAAAGCACAGCTAAATTCAACAGAGCACTTACGTAAACCGGCGAGCATGTAGCAATCTGCCTGTAGTAATCAATAGCGGCCTCTTCATCGCCGGATAAATCACAGCGAAAAGCCAGATGGAAAAGGGCTTTTTGATGGTTCGGCGATAGTTCCAGAGCTGTCTTATAATTATCCATTGCCTCTGAGTAAAAGCCCTGAACCTCCTGAAGACGCCCGATTTGGTAGTGGTATTCGGCGCTTACATTTTCAAAATTTTTGCAGGCTTTCAGTTCCTTTTCTGCTGCTTTAAAATTTTCTGCGTGCCTGTATGTAGCGACTTTCTCGAGGCTTATGCTTAATGAGTCCGCCTCGTGGTTGAGGCTTTTTTGCAGGTTTTCGATTGCCGCGTCATATTCTTTTATTTTACGATGCGCAAAGGCCATATAGATGAATTTTTCCTTGCAATCCCCGGCCTTTTGCAGTTTCTCGATTGCTTCGGCGTATCTGCCGAGAATAAAAAGACCGATACCCACCGCCAGAGAGGTTTTCTGTGCGTTACTGCTCATATTTGACTCTACCTGCTCGCCGAAAGCCAGCATGTTGGCCTCGCCAGAATGGATATAGTCGGAAAGCGTCTTTATTTCGTCCATGGACGGCAGTGCGTCGGCGAATAAATCAATTTCCGGTTCCGTAATTGATTCCATAGAAAGTTCTCCCGCAATAATCAATATTCAGCGTATAACGCTCAATTGCACCATTCCTGCCTGCGCAGGAATACATAAATTGTCTGTTAACCTTACGTAAAGTTTGACTATTATAAGGATAAAATTAAGCTTTGCAACAGATTTTTTAGCCCATTTTGAGCCCATCTGGGCCCAGTGAGTTTACAGGCGAATTTTTAACAAATTCTTGCGGTTTTTTAGGATGAGAAACTCTTTGCGTTAACGATAGACTTATTTACGTAAGTCTTTCGACGTCGCTAACGCAATCACCCGGCCTTTATCACCCACGGCGCAGTAAAAGTGATAAACAATTCCCTCATATTTAACGACCCAGGGTTTGTGGGCGTATATCTGGTCCCATGATTCGGATGGTTCCACTAAGAGTGGTCCCTCCCATTTTGTCCAGTACACCAGGTCATAGGAGCAGGCAAAAGTGTCGAAGGCTTTTGGCTTCCAGCCCACCCCGAAATAGAATATCACCCAGACATCACCTATTTTAGTTATCTGCGGGTCGCCGGAAATCCCTTTGCCATTGTCAATAACAGGCTTGGTGCCATATCGCCACCAAAGTTTCATATCCCCTGAGACCGCCATCCCGATACGCTCGTATCCATTTCTCTTTTTACCGTTATAGAACATCACGAAGGGATATCCGAGCCTCTGGTCTTTGTCATATATAATGTTGCTTTTGTACTGGGTAAGCGCCTCGAATTCACGCACGTCCGGCTGCTCGCGCGACAGCACGGGCTTTTCAAAACGGTTCCACTCTACAGGCTCCGTCGGGTCTTGCGTCCAGGAAATCCCGACCGCCAGCGGGTCCGTCTCGTATCCTTCTAATGCGCCTCCTATATAAGAGAGCCAGTATTTTCCCTCATATTTCTGCAATTCGTATGAGCCGCCCCAAATATAGTCCTGCAGGGCGATAAAACCGGCTGCCTGCCTCGCATCCCAGGCGCCTTCGCGAAAGCGCATAATTTTACCTAAAGGCTTCCATTTTAGAAGGTCCTTACTTTCTGCAATCGCTGTCTCATACCCGCTGCCCGCGAAGATAATATACATCATATACCATTTATCACCATACCGAAACACACTTGGGCAATCGACTTTCCTGCCTTCCTCGCCTTTTAGAATAATCCCATACTTATAAGGTGTTTTAATTTCCTCATATACTCTCTGCATGGTCTCAAGGCTGACTTCTCTTCCCGGCGGTTTCGCTCTTAGCACTCTGCGTGTATTTTTCAGCTCTTTTTTCCCCTTTGAACTTTCTGGTTGAGCGCAAGATGCCGAGCAAACCATCACAGAAAAACAAATACCGATGCAGAATAATAATTTTCGTTGTTGGCCTGTTTTGTTCACCCGTTAATTCCCTACTTCTT
>CAZJIR010000343.1:0-3590 GCA_964546095.1 uncultured Pirellulales bacterium | reverse complement strand
ACAGGTATCCCGTTCTTGTGAGCAATGCCGGCTATTTTCTCATACTGGAGGATATCGTTCTTAGGATTGCCGATGGTTTCTATGTAAATCAGCCGAGTATTGTCTTTTATTGCTTTAGCAAAATTTCCCGGCTCTTTAGGGTCAACGAATGTTACTTCAATACCCAGCTTTTTGAAAGTCTGACTAAAGAGCGTGACTGTTCCACCATAGAGTGAGTTCGAGGATACGATATGACCACCCGCACCACAAATATTGAAGATGCTCACATATATCGCCGACTGTCCTGAACTAAATGCTAAACCCCCTACTCCACCTTCCAGCGCTGCCAATCGTTTCTCCAATACATCAGTCGTAGGATTCATCAGGCGGGTATAAATATTACCGAATTCCTTCAGAGCAAACAAATTAGCCGCGTGGTCCGTATCCTTAAATAAATAACTGGTCGTCTGATAAATAGGTACGGCTCTGCTTAACGTGTCTGAATCAACATTGTGGCCCCCATGCAAAGCCAATGTTTCCAGGTGATATTTGGGTTCTGCTTTCATCATTTTAAATCCTTCATTATTTCTCAGGTAGAATCTGTACCATTCTATCGATAGCTTTTCCGGCTTTAGCTCTTATCTCTTCCGGCACAATAACTTGATATTGCATATCCTCCAGCGAAGCCAAGATTTTATCCAAGGTAATCTTCTTCATGTTCGGGCAGATTGCCCTTTCAGTTGGCGAGATAAATTCGGCATCGGGATTCTGCTTTTTCAGAGTATGAATTATTCCTTTTTCAGTAGCTATTATGAATTGTTTCGCAGAGCTTTTAGCGGCGAACTTGAGCATTTGTCCTGTGCTGAGCAGCTCATCTGCAAGCTCTTTGACCGGCTCGGTGCATTCCGGATGCGCCATCACAATCGCATCCGGATATTTTTCCCTGGCAGCCTTTATATCATCGGTGGTAATGAAAACGTGTGTTGTGCAATAACCAGGCCAGAGTATAAGGTCTCGGCCCGTTCTGTCTGCAACGAATCGACCAAGATGCTGGTCCGGCACAAAGATAATTGATTTATCCTGTGGCAAAGAGCTTACTACTTCGACAGCGTTAGCGCTTGTGCAGCAATAATCGCTCTCGGCTTTTACTTCCGCCGAGCTGTTCACATAACATACCACCAGGGCATCGGAGTGCTGCTGTTTTAGCTGACGTAATTGTTCAGCATTCATCATATCGGCCATAGGACAGCCTGCGGTTTTATCAGGCAAAAGCACAGTCTTTTGGGGGCACAGGATAGCAGCGGTTTCGGCCATAAACCGCACGCCACAAAAGACGATTACGTCAGCATCTGTCTTTGCCGCCTGTATGCTCAAGCCCAGAGAATCGCCTGTAAAATCGGCAAGGTCCTGTATTTCACCCGGCTGATAATTGTGCGCAAGTATAACAGCGTTACGCTGCTGCTTAAGGGTGCCTATTCTTTCAAGTAAATTGCTCAGAGTAATCTCCTTCAATCACAAACTATTCTGTTTTCTTTTTCCTGTAAACCAAATCCGTATGAGCAGCAGTAACAGTGGTCCCGGCCGGCACCGATTCATTTAACCAGACGTTACCGCCAATCACCGAATTTTTCCCAATAACTACATCGCCCAATATCGTCGCTTCGGCGTAAATAGTGACATTGTCCTCTAAGGTCGGATGCCTTTTGCCGCCTTTAATTATCCTGCCACGCTCATCTTTCGGGAAACTCATAGCTCCGAGAGTAGTACCCTGATAGATTTTAACATTGCCACCTATTATCGTAGTTTCGCCTATCACAACACCTGTGCCGTGGTCGATAAAGAAATTCCTGCCAATCTTTGCGCCGGGATGTATGTCTATGCCTGTTTTGGAATGTGCACACTCGCTCATTATCCTCGGAAGCAACGGTATCTGCTTTAGATACAATTCGTGTGCAACGCGGTACGTCGAAATTGCAGTGATACAGGGATAACTTACGACGATTTCCTCGTAAGATTTTGCAGCCGGGTCCCCATCAAAGGCCGCACCGACATCCCCCTTCAATAATTCCCTGATTTTAGGCAGTTGAGACAGTAAATGCAGAGTAGCCTCTTCGGCCATTGTACGACAGTCTCCGGTGTCGCAATTCTGCATTCTGCACTGGTATTTGTACGCTCTTTCTATCTGCTCGGAGAGCTCCGTGTAGACGTGATATAAGATGTCAATAACAATGAATTTGACATTTGATTTTGTGACTGTTCTCTTTCCCGTATAACCGGGAAAGAGAATTTCGGTTAGCAATTCAAGAATCTCCAATATCTTATCTCGTACAGGAAGATTTGAAACATCGATAAAATTGATGCCGGAATCGCCCTGGTAAGTCTTTGCAATTTCACCAACCAGATTTTCGATTTTATCATTTGTAAAACTCTTTTCCTGCATTTCAGACTCCCCTTATAATGGCAGTAACTTCGGCCACTATTCAAACATTTCGGTTGATATATATCTCTCACCGGTGTCACAGATAAAGGTTACAATAACTTTTCCTTCATTTTCCTCTCTGTGCGACAGTTGTACCGCCGCCCACACATTTGCGCCACCACTAATACCCGACAAAATACCTTCCTTCAAAGCCAGTTGACGGGATGTCTCAAAAGCATCCTCATTTTCTACCTGAATAATCTCGTCAATTATGCCAACATTCAATACATCAGGTACAAATCCTGCACCGATGCCCTGTATCTTATGCGGTCCCGATTCTCCACCTGAAAGGACCGGAGAATCTTTCGGCTCCACGGCCACTATCTCAAGATTATTATTTTTTTGTTTTAACATTTCACCGCATCCTGTCAGGGTTCCACCTGTCCCGACGCCCGCAACAAGAATATCAACATTACCATCAGAATCAATCCAAATCTCCTTTGCAGTTGTTTCGCTGTGTATTTGTGGATTTGCGGGGTTCTTAAATTGCTGTGGTATAAAACTATTGGAATACTGCGTCATAAGCTGTTCGGCTTTCTCTATGGCCCCAAGCATACCCAGCTCAGCCGGTGTCAGGACGAGCTCGGCACCAAACTGCTGAAGCAGTTTTCTTCTTTCTATGCTCATGGACTCGGGCATAGTCAAAATCAAACGATGGCCTCTGGCCGCACAAATGAAAGCCAAACCAATGCCAGTGTTTCCGCTGGTCGGTTCAATTACGACCGTATCTTTCGTTATCAGTCCCTCTTCCTCTGCCGCCCTAATCATTGACAAAGCAATTCTATCTTTCACACTTCCACAAGGATTTTTAGATTCGAGCTTAACCAAAATAGTTGCTTTTCCCGAGCCGAGCTTATTTATCTGCACCAATGGTGTAAATCCAACGGCAGCCGTTATATCTTCGAATATCGCACTCATAAGTATCTCCCTTTCGAGTTTCTATATTTGATAATCCAACGCTTTCTTTCCTATGGTACTGTCGATTAAATCCTGAAGAGTTATAGACTGCAGAACATCATCAATTGCCATCTGCACCTGTTTCCAAACCTGTCTGGCAGCACAATCAGCAATTCGGCGGCAGTAATCTTCATTTTCAACACATTCAACCGTCGTAACATTTCCTTCCAGGCAA
>CAZJIR010000342.1:0-3599 GCA_964546095.1 uncultured Pirellulales bacterium | reverse complement strand
ATTAAAATCTTTTTTCATCATTTTCTTTAACCTTAAAAATTCACAATGCGACGTAACTGACGAAGCAGTTTATTGTCGGCAAAATACCGGATATTCATCGAAATCGAAGCGGACATACTATCCTATATGTATGACGTTGTCAAGCCGTCGAAATGTATATTTTATTTTTCCTTTGCAGAATATAATAAGCTTTATTTGTTTAACCGGATATTTGAAATGGTGCTGAGGGTATTTTAGCTATAATAATAAAGAAAAAGCAGGGATTCGGCTTTCCAAATCCCTGCCGTTCAATGAGTATTTAAAAAGCTTCTAATTTATTCGGATATACGACTTTTGATATTTTCCTATAGCCTGCCTAATACGATTGCCAGAATAACAAGAACCACGCAAATCGGAACCAGCAGCTTCAGACTCTTTTGAATCGAAGAACCTTTTGCCAGATTACCGATGGCCTTTGGAATAATCACGGCACCCAATAGGCCCACAGCGAAGATAATTCCGAAAACACTTCCGAAATTCTCAGGGTGCTTGGAGTATGTCACGCCGACGATTGTAGGAAAGCATGGAGCAAAGAACAAACCTGCACACGCAGCCAGCGCGCTGGTCCAGATTGCGCCGCTTCTTCCCATTGCCAGAATTATCAAACCTGCGATGAGTGCAGCTCCCGCAACGAACCAGCTCCCGTAGTCTGTAATACTGCCTATCTGACTTGTGATTAATCGGCCCGCCATCATTGCTATGGCAAAGGCTGAAAGCATTTGTTGAGATGTGGCATCTACTACAGAACTATCTAGACCTGCAAAATCCCTGCTTATAATTTCCTTGCTGTATGGCGGCAGCCAGTTACAGAAAGAAGACTCCAGACTGATATAGCAGAATAGCGCTAAGGCCGCTACTAAAACGGCAGGTTCCTTAAGTAACGCCACTGCGTCGGAGAGCGCAAATCCGGCCTGTACCTCCGGGTATTTTGCTATTATTGCCAACACCACGGGAGCAATCGCGATTATCGCAAGGGCGGATACTGCTTTTTCATAAGTGGTCTTTCTGAAGAGATAGCTGACTATTAATGGTGTGATAAAAAGACCAAGGCCGAAGAATACATTGCCAAGATTGCTCGCTGCTGCGGGATTTTCACCTCCGAACAATACAACGGGAATAAGCGTATTGCCTGCCGTGTTAAGGGCCATAGCCCCGAATCCAAGCAGAAGACAGGGTAAAAGGGCCATCCCGTATGTCTGCCCACGGGCAAGAATAAAGATACAAACCGCTGTCGCTATGAATCCGAAAATAGCAACCGGCTTATAACCTATCTTGTCCGTCACAACACCCATAATCAGCGAAGCAATCAGGCATGTGAACATAAATGCTGAAATGAGTGAGCCAAACTTGCCCTGGTCAATCTTCAGACGTGGCATTAGCTTTACGCTGATTGAACCGAGCAGCGAAAAGCACATGCCTAAACCGAAGACACACAAAAGAGCCACGACTTTTTCCATTTTCCACTCCTTTCAAAAAAGGTCCTTTTGTTTTTGAGAAGTTCACAATTCCTTTTGGAACTCCGTTTTGTATTTTATCGGCTTAACAACGAAATTTTCTGAAATCATTAAGATACTTTGGTTCAACAATACAAAACTCGATAATACGAATTCAAATTAAAACAAAGCCGTAAAATATATAAAAAGGCTGTTCAATTTGCCTTATATTGCTGTATTTGAGTTCTGATTACAAGATAAATATGCACAATTCCGACTAATGCAAATACCAGGGCGGTATAACGATGGATATCAAGAAGTAATTCCTGCCAATATGTCCCGAAAAGCGTGAACATACTCAGGATTATTGACAGGATTAACGGTAAAGCTAAAAAGATTATCAGCCAAAATGTCATTTTTTGTCCGAGGCCGGAACTTTCGCAGTGAGATTCTTCTTCGCCGCTTCTGACGAGAGTGACACGCTGGACAATACGCTGGAACCATGGCCAGTCGCTGTAAGCAAAACGGCATCGGCTCGCCCACATCACAGCTAAAACCGCCAAACAGATGGCAAAAATCGGTGAAAAAGTAGCATGCACCATCATCAAATAGCCCGAAATGTGTTCACCCAAAATAATCGTAGGGTAAAAACCGGTAACCGCCAATACCACAAAGCAAAGCAGCGCTAACAGATATACCAGTTTCCTCAAAACACCCATGAGGCTTAGCTTCTGTTCAATGAAAAGCAGCGTAAAAAGATGTACCATTTTTCTTAATGGGTGCCGCCAGCATTCTTTGCAGGGAGATGTTATACAATTCAAAGCCAGACACCCAACGGTAACCGCAAACGCCACTATTGAAATCGTTCGAAACATATTATCTATACACTCTCAAGAAGAAGGAACTAATCCCGCTCTGTCAACACTTTCGCAATGCAGGCTAACATCTTTAGTGCATATAACAATAAAACCCCTGCCAGAATCGCGCTAGAGCCAAGAGCAATAATCTTCATCCAGGGGCGGAATACAAACGAAAAGGCAAACGCCTTTGTGTAAAAAGGGCGAACCTTCACGAATTCCACCATTGGTTTAACTCCCCGGGCTGCAACAATAGGAGAGTCAACGGCAGCTTTACTGAAGAAGAAAGGAGCATCGGTCGAATGACAATCTTCACACCTTCTAACACCTAACGACTGAGCAGCCGGCCTGACGTTATGGCTAATGGGCCACAAATAAGGATTAGCCGCGGCGTGCTCTTCTTCGCTTACTGTGCCCGAATCATTCAGTTTATAGAGCTTGCCGGCACTAATATACGCTGGTGTACCCTTGACTGATTTGGCCAATGCCTTGAGACCTTTGGCGATGTGCTCAGTGGTCAGCTCAGGCCAGTCGCCGGAGGTTGGACGGTTAACATCGGAGAAAACCGGAACAATGGCTTCTGTCACGGTGGCAAAGGCAATGGGCGCAACGTTCTGGTCTTCAACTGTCGCCCAGTAGGCGGGCCAGAGCAGCTTATGAGGTGCAATCTTGCCGTTAGATTCCGGGGCAAAAACAGGGGCGACGATGTGCGGGAGAGCCTCTTTGGATTTATTGGCATTTAAGGTGCCCAAACGATGGGCACGTGAGGTTTTAGTCAGAATAGTCTTTTCGCTCGGCCAGGGACCTGAATGGCAGGCGGTGCAGGTAAGTTTCTCAAAGTGCACCGGAGGAATACCCCAGTGTTCCGGCACCGGCGCGCCTAATCGTCCCGCCAAAGGTGATGATGAATCTTTTACTCCAAGGTGGCAGCTCTCACATGATGAGGTAGTCACTAATGGATTTGTTGATACAGATGCCTCGCCTTCATAACCTCGAGTAATATTATGGTCAACGCCGTTGCGATGGCAATCAACACATTTCAAACCGGCCGTCAGGTGAATATCCTCATCCGAGGTCCATTTCTCCGCATCTTCCTTATCCAGGTACATATTGGAATGGCAGAAGTAGCACCGGTGGTTGGGAACTTCTCTTACGATGTTAAAGGAGACATTGTTCTCGTGGTCAAATATGTTCTCGTCATACTTTACGCCTGGCGGAACCTTCTTTGCATCCTCCGGCGGCTCGGGCATAAAAGGGTCATAGGTCTCGG
>CAZJIR010000341.1:0-3613 GCA_964546095.1 uncultured Pirellulales bacterium | reverse complement strand
GCCGAAACGACAAAGGACGACTCAGATCTGCTTTGGTAACCGATGTACAGTTTCTGGCGCACCCATCGCTGGCAGCGTTCCAGGTAAAGACCCGAACAAGCCATCAGCGAAAAGCCAGCAACATCCTGTTCGCTGCCGGACACGTGAAGACCATTTCTAATCGGGACGATATGTTAACCGTAGACATCGGTACGGTCCCATATGATGCGCTCGAACGAATCCTCGCTATGTTTGAGCTGGCCGATGATTACCGTTGAAAAATAAACCGTGGGTATTACTGGTTATCTGATTTGTATGTAATTATATCGTAAAAACTATCTCATCGAGATTTTTTGAATGGTTAAAAAAGCGGTTGACGTAGTACTGTTACCTTCGGAAGAGATGGCGGATAAGGCAATCGAAGCGAACAGGGAGTTGCTGAAGCAATGCCCGAACAAAATAATTTTAGATAAAAAGAACTACCTGCCGCACATTTCTCTGGCTATGGGATGTATCGACGAAGAAGATATTGCCGATATCGAAAAGTTACTGGAAGCAACTGTAAGACAACACTCTTTACCAGAGCTAAGCGTGATTGGCCTACATACTGAAACAAATTCAGCCGGTGAGAAAGTAACGGCCCTTCAGATAGAAAGAATAAATGTGCTTCAATCACTTCATGAGCATATTATGCATAAACTCGCGCCCTATATCAGCTATGATGTAAAGGCGGATATGTTGCTCCCTTCATCAGAAGTCAGTGATTCAACTTTACTCTGGATTAAGAATTACTCTGAAAAATCGAGTTTCGGGAACTTTTCCCCGCACATAACACTGGGCTACGGGCAAATAAGTGATTTTTCGTTTCCGGCTAAATTTCTTGTTTCGAAACTCGCGTTGTGTCACTTGGGGAATCACTGTACATGCAAGGAAATTTTCGCATCGGTGAAACTATAAAACTGTGTATCTAATATAAGATTATTTTCGAGTTGTTATTCAGAACTTAATAGGCTTTAATGATGTTTACTCTTTTTAGGAGCTGCCGGAAATGGAAATGAAACGTCGTGAATTTTTAGCCAGGTCTATCGCAGGTATGAGCGGAATTTTATTAGGGTCGGAGTGTATTGGTGCGACAAATCAGAAAGCCACAATTTATAATCCGTACGATGTTGTGCCGTTAGGAAAAACAGGGATTAAGGTTTCCCGCGTAGGTCTTGGAACCGGAATGCGTGGTGGCAACCGGCAGTCGAATCATACGCGTATGGGCAAAGAAAAGTTCGATGCGCTGGCGATGGGATGCTATGAACGGGGTATCAGACTGTTCGATGCGGC
Organism: uncultured Pirellulales bacterium; assembly: GCA_964546095.1. Classification (GTDB taxonomy): domain Bacteria; phylum Planctomycetota; class Phycisphaerae; order Sedimentisphaerales; family Anaerobacaceae; genus NIOZ-UU13. Next base: position 2,302 of record CAZJIR010000341.1, on the reverse strand, counting down.
GGATTTATACGGTACGCACCCATACCTGGCCGGTGCATTAAAAAATATGCAACGCAAAGATTACGCAATTGTTAGCAAGATATGGTTTCGTCGCAGGGGTCTGCCCGAAAATGAACGACCCAGCCCGGATATTGTAGTAGAGCGTTTTTTAAAGGAGCTGAAGACTGATTATATCGATTTGATTTTGTTTCATTGTGTTACATCGGGCCAATGGCCGGAGGAATTAGGTGAACAGATGAATACTCTGGAGAAACTGAAGAAAAAAGGTATTATCCGCGCTCATGGCGTATCATGTCATTCGCTGGCGGCCTTAGAGGCATGTATAAAGGAACCATGGGTGGATTCTGTGCATGCCCGTCTTAATCCGTATGCAGCGAGTATGGACGTCAAGACAATCGAGGAGATTCCAAAGGTCGAGGCGGTCATCAAAGCAATTCGAAAGCAGGGCAAGGCCGTAATCGGTATGAAAATAATAGGCGAAGGAAAATTCCGCCATAGTGATGAGAAACGCGACACTTCTATCAAATACGCGCTGGAATCAGGCTGTATGGATGCCATGGTAGTCGGCTTCGAGAAAATAGAAGAAATTGATGACTTCGCCGCGCGTGTACGCAAAGTGTCCACCGATAAAGGGCTGAGCCGGCTACTTTCTTCTCAACAAGCTCACGTAGCTTAACAAAAGGAAGGCATTTTATAACTATTAATCAGCAGTCCAAAGCGAAACCGAAGCCCCCTTAAACCCTCTTTTTGCCCGGTTCGGGGCGATGTTCTTAAATAGCACTGATTCTGATAATCGAATCTCCGCTTAACTCCAAAATCCACATGCTTCCGGCTGTAAGACAACAAAGTATTCGAATCGCCAATAACAAGTCCGAAAACAGACACAAATCACCATACTTCAATTAAGTTCAACGTGCACTTTGAAAGCGGCCTCTATAGCTGTATAACTGATAATAGATTATTTATAGGGCTACTGGGAACCATTCTTTTTTTATATTTCTTTATTCTTAAAGCTCTCATCTTATTAAGTCGAATTCGGGATGTTTCCGTTGGTTTGTTCTATAAACCCTGTGAGCAAACCGATGCAAATGTTGAGGGTGAGTTTCAATAGACTATAAAAACGAGCAATCGTGGACGATAAACAACGACATAGAAGATTGCGCCTGCTTATCAAGAAGCTTAACGCAAAACGTAAAAAGCAGGCGAAAAAAATAGACATACTCTGCAATGACTTTATCGCAGCCCAGAGGGACTTTATCAAAAGTTTAAAGACGATAAGTTCCATAGCGAATTTCTACGAGTCAATCATCGGCATAACAGACTTACATAGTCTTTTATATGCCGCCACAAAACTTATCAAAGAGGAAAACGCTGATGTAAATGCTACTTTCTTTTTGCGCCAATCAGACAGCTTTGAATTATACATGTTTGAAAGCGAGCAGCCTGTGGCTCTCGAAAAGCAACACCTTGAGAGTTGTTTTAGCGCTGAACTGATGGACAATATCTGTAAGTCGAATAAAGTGTGCACGCTCGAAGATATGTTTGCAATGGGCCTACAAGGCAACTTGACTGGATTAAATAAAATACCATGCGCAACGATTCCTCTATGCCTGCATGGTTCATCACTGGGCTTTATATTGATTTGCCGTCAATCAGAAAAACAATTGACCACTGAGGAAATAAACAACATTTCGGCTATAACCTATGGACTTTCACGTGCAATACAATTTTGCCAGACACTTTCCCATTCTGTAGAGTAAGAATCTTAGCCTATGACACGAAATTATCGGTCTTGAACTCATCTCAAAGCCAAAAGCAATTTAACCTTGAAGCTCGTATTTTATAGGATAAAACCGAAAAAACCTGTTTTTGTTCATAACTCGCAGAAAAAATTACAAAAAAACAAAAAAACGAAAAAAAAGAAGTTATATGCCGCATTTAGTAAGTCGATAGCCGGTTATACCGCTTTAAATGCGTTAGTACTTTATGTGACAAAGTATTCAATAAAGGAAAGTTTAAGTAACAATTATTTTATTTTTAGGAGAAATTAAAAATGGCAAAATCATCAGCTAAAGGAAAATCGGGAGCCAGGGTGACTAAAAAAAGACCTGCCTCGAAGGCCAAGGCACCCAAAAAGAGCGCAACTACAAAAAAACGCTCTACCGCAAAAAAAAGAAGTGCCAGCCCGAAGGCAAAAGCATCCAAGAAGAGCAAAACCACAAAACGCCCATCTGCTAAAAGACGTGTCAGCCCGAAGGCAAAAGCATCCAAGAAGAGCAAAACCACAAAACGCCCATCTGCT
>CAZJIR010000340.1:0-3622 GCA_964546095.1 uncultured Pirellulales bacterium | reverse complement strand
ATGGCTGGAATCCTAAAACAGGAGAAATACGTTCTGCTGTATCTGTGGTTCCTGTATCGAGCGAGGAATCAGCAGCCCAGAATGTTCGTAAAACTGACATTTCAGGTAAGGGCTTCGTTTATCTTTTCAGCTCTTTTCGTGGCAACGGTCAGGATGGATTGCGCCTGGCCTACAGTTTCGATGGTTATAATTGGACAGACCTGGGCGGCTCGTTTATTAAACCGGATGTAGGCAAACGCAAGCTCATGCGGGATCTGTCGATAGTTCGGGGGCCGGATGGAATTTTTCATATGGTCTGGACGACAGGTTGGTTTGAAGACAAGGGATTCGGTTATGCCCGGTCAAAGGATTTGATTCACTGGTCCGAGCAGAAGTTTGTTGAAGCTATGGCCCACGAACCTACAACACAAAATGTATGGGCGCCTGAACTGTTTTATGACGAGGATGCCGGACACTTTATTATCTGCTGGGCTTCGACGATTCTTCCAAACCGTTATCCGAATTATCTTGAGCCGCTTGACAACAACCATCGTATGTACTATACGACCACACGGGATTTCGAGACATTCACAGAGACAAAATTGTTCTGCGAGCCGGGCTTTAGTGTTATCGATGGCACGATTTTAAAATGCAGCGATGGTCAATACGTCTTAGTTCATAAAGACAATACCCGTCCTATACGGAGCCTTCGTTTGTCGTTTGCCGATAATCCGCTCGGCCCATGGAGCCATGCATCTGATTCTTTTACAGAAAAGTTTACCGAAGGTCCTACTGCTCTAAGGCTGGGTGAAGAGTGGATTATCTATTTCGACATGTATAGGAAAAATCGGTATGGCGCAGTGAAGACAAATGACTTTAGAACATGGATGGATATTACCAGTATAGTTTCATTTCCGGAAGGGCACAAACACGGAACTGTATTCCAGGCTCCATATTCAGTTTTTGAAGGTTTGAAGAAATACTGTGGATTAGATTAATCTCAGACACTCTCTTGGATAGTTTTAGAAAGGCAAAAAGATGAAAGGCCACTTTTACATTAAGAGTATATATCTTCTACTCACATTAGTCTTTGTACTTATTCCGGGACAGATTCATGCTCAGTCGGCTATTGTTAAAATTAAAGTAGATGCAACCAGAAAGGGTAAGCCGCTAAAGCATGTGTGGCAATATTACGGTTACGATGAGTGCAACTACACGACAACTCCCAACTGTAAGGCGCTCATGAAAACTGTAGCCGCAATTAATTCTGAGCCGGTTTATCTTCGCCAGCACTTCTTGCTAAGTAGCGGTGATGGTACGGCTTCGCTGAAGTGGAGTTCGACGAATGTCTATACCGAAAACCAAAATGGCCAACCGGTTTATTACTGGAAGATTATGGACGAGATATTCGATGCAGTGATTGCATCGGGTTGTCGGCCTTTGGTGGAAATCGGATTAATGCCAAAGGATCTTTCGGTAAAGCCGGAACCTTACAGGCCACCCCAGCCGTTTGGGCCGAATGAGGGGATGGGCGTATTTTTCCCCCCAAAAGATTATGATAAATGGGCTGAGCTTATTCGACAATGGGCGCGCCACGCAAAGGCCAGATACGCCAATGTCGAGGAAACATGGTTGTGGGAATTGTGGAACGAGCCTGATATATTTTATTTTCAGGGCACATATGAAGATTATGTAAAGCTCTTTGAATATACAGAACAAGCAATCCACGAAGTTATGCCAAAAGCTGTTTTTGGCGGTCCCCATATAGCTGGTAACTGGAGATTTTTAAGAAGATTTCTTGAGCATTGTTCAAGAGAGAAAAACTCTTTAACAGGCAAAACAGGTACTCGGCTGGACTACATTGGCTTCCATGCCAAAGGCGGCATCGCATTCAGAGATGGTCATGTGGAAATGAGTATGCGAGGTCAGCTTCGCAAACACCAGAGAGGGTTTGCAACGGTTGGAGCCTTCCCGGAATACAGGAATACTCCTATCATCATTGGTGAAGCAGATCCGGACGGAGCCGCAGCAATGCCTGCCTCGAAGTCCCCGGAACGAGGTTACAGAAATATCCCCGCCTATGGTGCTTATGTGGCGGCTATGATGAAATACTCCCTGGATTTGGCTAAACAGGAAGGCGTCAACCTTAAAGGCGTGCTCTCCTGGGCTTTCATGTTTGATGGTATGCCCTGGTTTGATGGATATCGCACGCTGGCCACCAATGGAGTTCACAAACCCGTACTCAATGCCTTCAAAATGCTGGGGCAATTAAAAGGAAATGAGCTGCTTCTTACAAGTGAGGGTGCTGTAGGTCTTGATGAAATACTAAGAGCGAGTGTTCGTAATAAATCGGACATAAATGGGATGGCCGTTACTGATAAAGGGCGGGTTAAGATTCTTCTTTGGAACTACCATGATATTATTGTTCCGTCAAAGCCGGCTTCTATTGAGCTAAAGGTCAAGTTGCCATCGGATTATGGCTCGAAAGCTCAGTTAGTTCATTACCGTATTGATGATACGCACAGTAACGCCTACACGAAGTGGCTTGAATTGGGTAGTCCACAGAATCCTACAGCGGATATGCTCGCACAGCTCAAAGCCGCGATGCAGCTTCAGTTATTAGAGCCGGCTAAACTCGTCGATATCAATGATGATGAAGTAACATTGAACTTCAAGCTTCCACGTTCTGGTCTTTCTCTTATAATCCTGGAAAAGTCCAAGCCTTAAGGTATACAATATGAAAACGTCCATCGAAGTCATGGGGAACGTGTCGGCTTACATTGTGTTCTGTATAACGAACTACTCCTGGTGTTATTACAGGATGGCTGGACTAACTACTTCGGGGAATGGTGTTTACGGTACTGCAAGGGGCTCATTCCTTTGGCCTGTTTGAAGTACCGGGCGAGGTTTTTCATATCCGAGCAACCGAGTTCGGAGGCAATCTGAGATATTGACAGGTTTGTGCTGACCAGCATGCGTGCAAGTTGTTCCGCACGGACATGCTTTATTTCCTCATGTACCGGCCGGCCTAGGATCCTGGCAAATCGCTCATACAAACTCCGGCGGGATAAAGGAACAGCTCGCAGCACGTCGTCAACTTGAATAGCCTCTCTCTTGGCGCGCCGATGAATGAAACGCAGGGCCTGGGCCACATAGGGGTCGTCGATTTTTAGGATGTCGGTTGACTGTCTTGTAACAACATAGAGTGTTGGTACAATGATACTCTGATTTGGTGCTTGCTTGCTTCTTATTAGTTTGTCTAATGTTGCAGCGGCTTCGTATCCTCCTTTTTCCGCACCCAGCGCTATGCTCGATAGTGGTGGCGAGGCCAAATCACAGACGAGGTCGTCATTACCGAGCCCAATGATAGCAACCTGCTCCGGCACGTTGAAACCGGCAATTTTACAGGCTTCGAGGACGTGCTGACTCCGGTCATCATTGCAGGCCATCAAAGCAACGGGTTTCGGCAACCGTTTCAGCCAGTCAACCAGAATAACCTGCTCTTTCTCCCACGAGTGCGGATGCCTCGATTTTGGCTGTTCATACTCGTAGTAGTGGGTTTCGAATCCGGCCTGATTGACTCTCTTACCGAAGCCCTTGCCGCGTTCGCGAGACCAATAATACATCTGCCCGAATCCACAAT
>CAZJIR010000339.1:0-3635 GCA_964546095.1 uncultured Pirellulales bacterium | reverse complement strand
TGTTTTGTCAACACCATCGAACGTCAAAGGCGTATGAAGTGTTAGGAAATCACAATCGAAAAGTTCTTTCAGTGGAAGATATTTTGTCTCGCCGGTTTGTCTTTGCAGAGGCGGGTCGTTAAGATAAGTTTGCATCCCCAAAGCCGCGCACTTTTTGGCAACCCTGCTTCCGACATTGCCTACGCCTATAATGCCTATTGATTTGCTTTTGAGATCAATACTATATTTCTGACTAATTTCAAGCAGTCCGGCAATAACATACTCTGCCGCAGAGTTGGCATTGGACCCAGGCGCCGATGCAAAGCCGATGTTATTCCGCCGGAGGAAGTCAATATCGATATGGTCAAAGCCGATTGTAGCGGTGGCTACAAAACGTACCTTGCTTTTAACCAGTAAATTTGTGCCCACCTGCGTTATACTGCGAACCAGGAGAATATCCGCATTGCTGACAACATTGGGTGTTATCTCCCTACCGCCAATAACCTGGACCTCACCTATGGAAGAAAAACATTCCTGTACAAATGGAATATTGGCATCTGCAATAATTTTCATCAAATTATTTTACCTCAATGGAGGGCTTTTGTTGAATATTTTTTATGTTTCAATCCAATTACGGCTCACATTTTGTGAAGCGATGTTAAAAAAGCAGCTTTGGAGTTAATTGTTTCCCGTCAGCAATAATGGCACAGGTTAGGCCCTTTACTTGAGTTTTGTAAAGGTTGTAACAGAATAGAATTGACGGGAGAGTTAAGGATTTTCATCTCTTTCTCTTTTAGATAGAAGTATTAGGTTTCTCAAACCCTGAATGTCTCTGGCATCAAGCCATCGCTGTTCAAAATGCTTTTCCTGTGCAATTTGAGCTATAGCCATCAGTGCCCGAAGGTGGTAATTACGCTCGTCTTTGCTGCCGGCCAGAACAAACATTATCCTGACCGGGTCCGGAGCGTGTGGAAAGTTTATGCCATTGCGGGCCCGGACAAGCAAAATTTCAAATTTGTGCTTACCCTCTACAATTATGTGGGGTATAGCGAAGCCCGGTTGAACTACCGTGCCGCCCTCAGCTTCGCGATGGAGAAATTTTTCAAAAAGCACGTATTCACTTGTCCCTAACCTTTCAGCTAAAATAGTTGAAACCTGTCGAAAGATTTTTTCAGCCTTTTCTTCGCCCTGGATATCCAGAATTTCACATTCTCTGATAAGCTGGTCGAATCTGTCCTCGATGATATTGTCCCGTTCGAGTAGAATATCCCGAAGCTCATTTTCGAGCGTAACGGTTTTAAGCTCTCTGTCGGTAACCCGTTCCACTACATGCATAACCGCCGAAGCTCTGCTGACTCGTCTGTAAACATAGAGCCAGAACCAGGCGGCGCTCAAGCCGACAAAGCCGGTGGTAATCAATAAAGGTATTGTCCCCATATCGATTATTAAAACACTATAAATGATAATGGCAACAATATGAATGTAAGGATATAACGGGGATTTGAATTTTGGCCGATAGCTTTGTATCCTGCTCTCACGCATTATAATCACACTGGCGTTGTCGAGGATAAAAAGTATTATCATTAAGGTAGATGCCGTTTTAACCAGCACTTCCACCTCAAGAAAAACAATAGCCGTAATCATAAATAAGCCTGTCAATAATATACTTACGTGAGGTGTTTTGAATCGCTCGCTGACTCTGGCCAGGATTGACGGCAGTAGCTGGTCTCTACTCATAGCCATAGGTGCTCGTGAAGCGGCAAGTATGCCCCCATTTGCTGTGGTTATAAAAGCTGCTATTGCGGCAAAGCTCAGGAGTATAAAACCCGGCAGCCCCATAAATTTACTGGCCGCCAGTGATATCGGTGCATAATTGTCATTCAGTTCCGAACCATCCACAACTCCTACGGTAATTACTATTACACCGATATAAAACACCGTTACGATAAACCAGGCCATAACCATGCCGAGCGGCAGGTTTCTTCCGGGGTGTTTTACTTCCTCTGCGATACTTGCGACTTTAGTCAGGCCGCCAAAGCTTATAAAAACCAGACCTGCAGTTGCAAACACCGCTGACCAGCCTTTTTGCAGAAATTCTGTATATCTAACAGCTTTGACGGCTCCGGCACCGAAAAACAGAAATAATACCAGTATCGTTAGTAATATTCCAACAAGCACAACCTGAAATCTGCTTGTCTTTTTGACACTGATAATATTGAGTGCTGTAAATCCGATACAGCAAAGGACACCTATGGCTTTGAGATGCCAGGGTTTAAGTTGGGCGGGAAAGACCATTTGCAGCACAATTTCTATAAGAACAGCCATTCCTACGACTGCAAAAGCACTTTTAAGAGCTAATGAAAACCAACCTGCAAATCCACTGAACAATCCCCAAATCGGGCCTAAGCTCCGTTCAACGAAAAAATATGTTCCACCAGCTCTGGGCATTGCAGTAGCCAGCTCGGCTTTGCTGAGAACGCTGGGGATTATTATTAACGATGCGAAAAGATAGGATAAGATAACAGCGGGGCCGGCTTCTGTATAAGCTAAAGTGGGCAGAACAAACAAGCCTGAGCTTATCATTGCCCCCGCAGCTACGGCAAATACATCAAGTGAACCAAGATGTTTCCTGAGCCGAACCAACTTAAAACCTCCCTGTTTCTAAATATATCCGGTATAGACGATGTGTAAGCTGCAAAAATCAGAAGTAACACATCCTCTTATTCCGTATTATACCAGTATAGAGCAGTTTTCAATAAAAATATCAATTCGTTGGACGAAACCTTTATCATTTTTTATTATAACTCAGGATTTAACTTTTAATGTGGTTAAAAAAGCGTAAAGGAGCCAAAATGAGAAGACAAACAAGGAGAGAATTTCTGAAAACATTCGGTCTTGTGGCAGGTTCCGTATCAACATTGTCGGTCCTGTCGAGTTGTAGTAGCATAGGTGAGATGGCAGAGTCTGAAAGTAGTCGGCCAAACATAATTTTTATTATGACGGACGACCATGCCTCCCACGCTTTAAGCTGTTACGGAAGTAAAATCAACAAAACGCCAAATCTCGACCGGCTTGCTAACGAGGGTATGCTTTTCAATAGCAGTTTCTGTACTAATTCAATCTGTGCTCCATGCCGTGCTGTAATTTTGACCGGAAAGTATAGCCACATTAACGGCGTAACTGACAATCGACAGAAATTTGACGGCATCCAGCAGACCTTCCCCAAGCTGCTGCAAAAGGCTGGTTACGAAACCGCCATTATCGGCAAGTGGCACCTCAAAACCAATCCTACCGGTTTTGACTACTGGAACGTTTTGCCCGGACAGGGGACATACTATAATCCTGTAATGATAGAGATGAGAGAAAGGAAGAAATACACAGGGTACACCACCGATATTATTACCGACCATGCCCTTGAATGGCTTAAAGGGCGCACAGGAGAAAAACCGTTCTGTCTTATGTACCACCACAAGGCTCCACACCGAGAATGGGAGCCGGGTCCTGAACATCTTACAATGTATGATGATGTAGATATACCGGAGCCGGAGAATCTTTTCGACGACTACTCCAATCGCGGAAGGGCGGCTAAGGAACAGGATATGAGTATCGAAAAGACGATGAATGATAGAGACCTTAAACTCGTAGCTCCGAGAAAC
>CAZJIR010000338.1:0-3669 GCA_964546095.1 uncultured Pirellulales bacterium | reverse complement strand
GAGTAGCATAGCGAAGTCTACCGGTTTGACTTTGCCAGTGACACATCCTTTCAACAGCTAATTTTGTCTGGCCATAAGGATTAATAGGCTTCTTTAGTGAATCCTCCGTAACAGGCACTTTTTCAGGAACACCATAAACCGCGGCGGTACTGCTGAAAACAAATTTCTCAATTCCACAGCTTTCCATTGCTGAAAGCAGATTCTGTGTATTTGAAACATTATTGAGATAGAATTTAAGCGGCTGTTGAACCGACTCACCGGCTTCAATATAAGCTGCAAAGTGCATTACAGCTTCGATTTTATATTTCTTAAGTGTCTCAGCAAGTAACGTATAGTCGGCTAAATCGCCTTCGACAAACTCGGCATCCCGAACAGCCGCTCGGTGCCCTTCGCTCAAATTGTCATAGACAACCGGCTCATACCCTTCGGCACCAAGCATTGCCGCCATATTGCTGCCTATATACCCTGCTCCGCCACAAACAAGTACTCTCATATCTCACCATCCACTGCAAGCCGGGAATCTACTCGTTGCTCAATCTGGTTGAGAATTTCTGCTGCAAGCTGACTATCCTGACCTAAATTTATCCAGGCCATACCCGCTCTCTGCTCAGGGTCGAGGCTTAACCTTTGTAATACCGCGCTGCTCGTTGAAAACATTTCGTATGCGTGTGCTTCGCCGCCGACGTTGCGCTCGGGTAGGGACAACCTTTGTACCTGCACGTTGCAGCTAATGTATAATCCCTCATCCCGCTCGTTAATGTTCAATTCTGCAATCCTTCTGATACTGTGCAGATTAGCCTTGAGCCAGTTGTCGGAACCGACATTATCACTGCGCCAGAATTCGAAGAATTGCGCCCCTGTCAACGGTTTTGTTCTTATCAGCCCCATCTCGTCATCCGCTTTATCTATCGTGAAATGCATCCCGGCCAATACATCTTCGACCATTTCGATTATCTCAAAGTTATCTAAACTTTCCACACATATCGGTTCAACCGCCGCATATTGCTGCTGTTCAGCACAGCCGGCTAAAAACAAACAGAGTACCAAATATCCCAGACCAAGAACCAACTTTATTTGTCCTGCGCCTTGTGTTTTAAGTCTTGAGTCTTGCATTCTTTTACATCTTTGCATTAACTATCCATTCACTTTTCGTTTCTTCGATAATTGCGGCGATTATATATTCCATAAGTCTATAGCTCAAGAACCAATTGATTTTAATTTATGTTCTTTTCTACCCTTTATCCTCGGGACCTCTATAAACAAGACAGGTTAATAAACATCCTGATTAACGCCGGATGAACACAACCAACATCCTCGCTGAAAAGTTTTAGTAGATTGCTTTGGAACTTTAATGTAGAATTCCATGCCTGAAACTTTGCCTTTAAGGCAATTTTTAAATCTGATATATTTGCGTGATTCTATGAAGATTTTGGTTGCAGAAAAATGTGGTTTTTGTCATGGCGTCAGGAACGCTATCAGTGTAGCGGAAAAAACTTTATCGCACATCAAAGACGGTAATCCTGTTTATAGTCTCGGTCCAATCATACATAACAAAAACGAGGTGGAGCGCCTGGCCAAAATAGGGCTGAAGACTGTAGATTCAGTGAAAAAAATTCGGTCGGGGACTGTTCTTATACGTTCTCATGGTGCTGCTCCCAAACAAATAGCCAGGTTAAAAGAAAAAGGACTTAATATTGTCGATGCCACCTGTGTATTGGTTAAAAGAGTTCAGCATATAGCTGAGGAGCTTGAAAAAGATGGTTACCAGGTCGTAATTATCGGCGATGAAGATCATCCTGAGGTACAGGCAGTTACGGGCTGTGCCAGAGAGGTTGTTGTCATCGCTGACGAAAATGACTTGCATAAGTTACCTATGAACACAAGACTTGGCATTGTTTGCCAAACCACGCAAAGCCCGGAGCATTTCGGCAGAGTGCTTGGTGCAATAGGAAAATGCAGCTTTAGTGAGTTGAAAGTAATCAATACTTTATGCAAAGAAGCAATAATAAGACAGGAATCAGCCGTGCAATTGTGCAGGCAAGTGGACATAATGTTTGTGCTCGGCGGCCTGGAAAGTGCCAATACACTTCGCCTGGCCGAGCTTTGTAAAAAATATAATAGCCAAACGTTTCACTTGCAAAACTGGAATGAACTTGATAAAAGTATACTTCCCGGCAAAAATATAGCCGGTGTTACAGCGGGAGCTTCAACTCCGGACTGGATAATAGGCGAATTTGTAAAGAATTTAGAAGCTTTCTAATATCGTAAAGTGATATTGTAAGCCCAATTAAAAGAGAATGTAATTGGCATTTGCTGCGTGGGCAAATGCGTCTTAAAACAATGATAAAAAAGTGTACGTTTGTGCTTGATTGCACAAGGGCTTATTAGCGTAAATGTGGGGCGCTGATAAGAAAAAAAAGAGACTCCACAGAAGGATTCAGATTTATGGTAGATAGAAATATAGTTAACAAATTGGGATTATCAGAAGAACAGCTTGACCAGCAAGTCAGTGAAATGTTCGGTGAACAAGAAAATGAATTTTTCGAAGAAGCTCTGCAGATGAAAGTCGATTCTCGCCTGCCGGGTACTATTCTTAAAAGTACAATCGTATCGAGAATCGGCAACGACGTTATTGTTGAAGTTGGTCTTAAAAGTGAAGGACTTGTCGACGCGAGCGAATTTGATGACCCCGAACAGATAGTGTCGGGCCGTGAGATTGAGGTTCTTCTTGAAGATACTGACTCGGAAAGCGGGCTTGTTTTGTTAAGCAAGCGAAAAGCGGATATCATCAGGGGCTGGGAAGCAATTCTCAATACCAAAAAAGAAGGTGATGTCGTTAAAGGCAAGGTCATAAGACGCATCAAAGGTGGTTTGCTTGTTGATATCGGAGTGCCTGTGTTTTTACCTGCTTCACAGGTTGATATAAGAAAACCCGGCGACATCAGCAGGTTCATTGGTAAAGAAGTGGACTGCAAGATTCTGAAAATTGATATCGAAGGGCGAAATATAGTCATATCAAGGCGAAAACTCATCGAAGAAGAACGCCGCAGTAGTAAAGAAAAAATTCTGTCTGATATTGAGGTCGGACAATTGCGAAAAGGTATTGTGAAAAATATTGCAGACTTCGGTGTGTTCGTAGATTTGGGTGGTCTGGATGGACTGCTGCATATTTCTGATTTGAGCTGGGGCAGAATATCGCATCCGTCGGAAGTTGTTGGGCTTGACCAGGAAATAGAGTGTATTGTTGTTGGTGTTGACAAGGAGCATGAAAAGATATCGTTGGGCTTAAAACAAAAAACCTCCAGTCCGTGGGAAGATGTCGAACATCGTTATCCGATCGGCGCCAAGGTAAAGGGCAAGGTTGTAAATGTGATGAACTACGGCGTGTTTGTTCGGCTTGAAGATGGGATTGAAGGGCTCGTGCATATCAGCGAGATGAGCTGGACAAGACGCCTTGCGCATCCGGGCGAGATAGTTAATCTCGGGGACGATATAGAAGTAGTCGTGCTGAATGTTAATAAGGACAAACAGGAAATATCGTTAGGAATCAAGCAGACACAAACGAATCCATGGGCGATAGCTTCGCAGAAATACCCATCAGGAACAATTGTTACCGCCAAGGTGCGTAGTCTGACCAATTTCGGTGCCTTTGTGGAAATAGAACCGGGT
>CAZJIR010000337.1:0-3672 GCA_964546095.1 uncultured Pirellulales bacterium | reverse complement strand
GGCCGGATTAAGAAAGCTGGGTGTAAATCTTACGTCAGACCCGGACTTTTCTTCGAAAAGCCTTTTCATTAACTGAATGCGGTGACGGCAATGTTTTCGTTGTAGGAGAGTCCGTGTACCGTCTCGCCGTTCAAAGTTGCGTGGCAGTATGGTTCCCTTGTTAGTTACTTCTAATGTTGTAGGCGAATAGTTTATCTGCATGGCGTATGTAAAGTCGTCCGCCGCAAACGACCGGATGAGCCCAGTAGAATCCTTTGCCGCCGCTCGGCAGACGAAATGAACCGGCATCCTCCCACTTGTCGGGGGTCGCCTTCACGAGTGACATCGTGCCTCTTTCGTTAAGGCAGTAAAGGCGGCCGTCGGCATAAGTCAGAGACCCTTTGCCCGGGGCCTGCCACAGTTGGCGTCCTGTATTGAAATCCAGGCAGAACCAGCCGCGAGCCTGATGGCCGGTGCCGTAAAGGTGGCCGTTCAGCAGCAATACGCCGCCGTGGTGGTTGTCCATCAGGTCGCTTTTCCAGATTTGTTTTACGGTAAACTTGCCGTTGGCCTGCCGTTGCGGTTGCAGCAAAACACTTCCTCCACCGTAACCGCTTGAGGCATAAACCAGACCATTGTGAACAATCACGTCTGCAACGTTATTTTCGCGATTGTTGGCGAATGGATAATCCCAGAGTAAATCCCCGTTATTTGGGTCAAAGCTAAGCACACGATTCGCGCTTGTTGTGATGACCTGTTTGGAGCCGCCGATGTCGGCAAACACCGATGAGCAGTTGCCGACGGCATTTTTTATTTCTTTGCTCGCCCAAAATATGCGTCCCGTGCTTTTCTCTAATGCAACCATGTAGCCCAGAGCGCTGGCCGGACAGCAGAAAAGAGTGTTTCCCTGAATCAGAACGGATTCGCTGTATCCGTACTCCGGCCGCTTTGCCTTGAAGGTTTCCAACAGTTCTTTGTTCCACCGTTCCCGACCGGTATTGATATCGAGTGCGGTAAGCCTTCCCAGCTCGGAGAGGTGGTAAACCGTATCACCATCAACAGTTGGTGTACCACGCGAGCCGGCATACGGCACGGCCCAGGTTTGTCGTTCGGAGGCTTCCCAGGACTTTCCGTTGAGGCGTTGCCACAATTTTTTTCCATTCAGGTCCAGAGCCGTTACGTATGTTTGCTTATTTAGCATGCCTGCTGTGAAAATACGCTCTCCAACAATCGATACCGAGCTGTATCCATATCCGATATCGGAATTGGTCCACAATAATTCCGGCCCATCCTGCGGCCAGGTTTGCATAAGTTCTGTGTCGGCCGAAAGGTTGTTGCGTTGCGGCCCATGAAAACACGGCCAATTATTTTTGTCGTCGGCTAACGCAGTTACAGATACGTTTAGAACTAATAAAAGCAGAAATCCAGGATGGTACATAAAACCTCCTCTTAAATTTTTCACACCATTCTTACTGATTTATCACTTCGGTTAATTGCAGCAGCCATTTTGTTCTCGTAATCGCCTCAGCCGCGTGGCTCGGCGACGGCGAAAGTGTACCAGATGATGTATAAACAATCAATAGTTTATCATGCCTTACAGAGCGTGTGCGGAAAATGTAATTTCTGAAATATTATTGACAAAATCGGTGGCAATTGGTGTAACATATCAAATCGCTGTTTACAAAATGGATATTCAACTTTGTAATTTTGGAGTTTAGAATGAAGAAGCAAATTTTACTGCGGGCATTGCTATTGATTACGGTTTTTTTTGTCGGTTGCAAGAGCCAGATGAGAGAAGTCAAGGAGCCTTATGACAGGCCTTTGCTGCCGGGTGAGAATGCTTTGCGGAAAATAACAAATCCTTATGAAATTCCAGACTTTACAATGGCCTGTCTTGATTTGACTGAATTGCGGGCGGCGATAAACAACAGTTTGAATTACCTGCGGAAGCCTTCAAGCCGGTCGTTCTTTCCCTGCTATTTCGCTTCGCAGGACCAAAGCGGCGGGGGTGAGGTTACACATAGCAAGGCGGTGGACAGTTTGAATGCGTTCGCGGAGCTGTTGGATTCGGGTTTGACGGGTGGACAGTTGAACCGTGCTATTAAAGAAAAGTTCGATGTGTATATGTCCGTCGGTTGTGATAACAGGGGAACGGTGCTGTTTACGGGATACTATACGCCGATATTCGATGGTTCTTTATCTCGAACTGAGAATTTCAAGTATCCGTTATACAAGACGCCTGATGACCTTGTAAAGGGAGCCGATGGAGAAATTCTGGGGCGGCGTACTATGAGCGGACTGATGAGGCAATATCCGTCCAGGGCTGTAATTGAAGATTTAGGTATACTGCGAGGTACTGAGCTGGTGTGGCTAAGTGATTCGTTCGAGACGTATATCGCTCATGTGCAGGGCTCGGCCAAGATTAAACTTCCCGACGGAAAACTAATTACCGTAGGCTATGACGCCAACAACGGGCATGAATATAAAAGCGTTGCTGAAGAGCTTGTCATGGACGGCAGGATAAGCAACGAGCAGATGAGCCTGTCCGCGATGATAGATTATTTCAAGAAAAACAAAGACCAGGTTGATGTGTATGTCCGGCGGAATCCGCGATTTGTTTTCTTTAAGAAAGAAGAAGGGCCGCCTCGCGGCAGTCTTAATGAGCCGGTAATACCATATAGGAGTATCGCAACCGACAAGTCGATTTTTCCGCGAGGGTGCCTGGTGTTCATCTCGACTAATTTGCCACGGGTGGCAGGTTCGCGTATTGTTAATCAGCTCTATAGCGGATTTACCCTTGACCAGGATACGGGTGGGGCAATACGTGCGGCGGGGCGCTGTGACGTCTATATGGGCCAGGGTGACGAGGCGGGCAAATTGGCAGGACAAACTTATCAGGAAGGCCGGCTGTATTATCTCTTTCTAAAGTAGACTGTCGTAGTTAGTAAATACGGATTTTCCTGAGTAGGTTTAACGTTCTCGTTTTTCAGACCGTAAAAGTGTATATTCTTTTTTGAACGAACATTGCGATTCATTAATATCTTAACGTGACAAGAATATCTTTGAAAATTAACCCTGAAAATGTATAATTATATTTGAGCCGACAATTTCCATCAGCGAATCAAAAAGAAGAGAAAGGGTGCAAGATTCACTTTATTTTGTTTATTAGTTCTTACACGCGGCGTTACTTGTACACATCGAACATATAATGAGCAACATACTAATTATAGATAGAAGGAAAATGAAATCCAGGGCCACTATTCTTATCGTTTCGCTGGTTATGCTGCAATTATGCAGCAGTCTTTTTGCTCTGCCGGTAACCGAAGCCGGATGCCGACGCATTGTCATATCATCGCTTATCTCATAAAGTCCGAGACCCTTACCCTTAATGTGCGAAACATACCCAATCGCCCACAGCTTGTCCGCCCAGGGAATTAGCGCCCCGATGCCGGCCTCCGAATTACTGCCCAAGCCTTCGGCCATAACCGTCAGCTTCGGGAACACCCCTTTGATATGAATCGGAAGTTCTCTGGTACCCACATTCTCCTGGGAGGGCGTATTCGCATCGAGGTCCTGGGCTTGCCCATAGCCGCTGCGGAGAACCACAACCCACAGTACAACCAAAAGCAACCGACTTAGATGCCGGAGATTTGCCAGCTTGTGCTTCTCCGAAAATTTCAATCTGCTGCATTG
>CAZJIR010000336.1:0-3675 GCA_964546095.1 uncultured Pirellulales bacterium | reverse complement strand
CGTCCACCAGCAGTTGCTCGAAGCGGCGCGCAAGGCCGGTATGGCCGAGGTGGCAACCGATGTACTGCATAATGTGGGAAATATTCTCAACAGTATTAATGTATCCACAACTTTGGTAAAAGAAAAAGTTTCCAATTCAAAGTTAGGGGACCTGGAAAAAGTAGCAAACATGATTAATGAGAATATCGACGATATTGGGACGTTTCTTGTGGAAGACTCGCGGGGAAAACATATACCTGTTTATCTTGCCGAGATAAGTAAATTTTTGAATAATGAGCAAGCTGATATTTCCAAAAGACTCCAGACATTGGTAAATAATGTCGAGCACATCAAGGAAATCATTAATAGGCAGCAGTCATACGCTAATGTCGCGGGCGTTTTAGTGCCTGTGTTTATTTCCGAATTGGTCGAAGACGCAATACAAATCAACAATGCGGGTATAGAACGCCATGGAGCTCATGTGGTACGTGAGCTTGATGCCCTTCCCATGGTTGAAATTGACAAACACAGAGTGCTCCAGATTCTGGTGAATTTGATAAGTAATGCCAAGTATGCCTTGTCCAATAGTGGTAAAGAAGAGAAAGTTTTAAAGGTTAGACTCTATAGACATGGTGAGAGCCGCCTTCGAATCGAAGTGGTCGATAACGGTGTTGGGATATCCGAAGAGAACCTGACGAAGATATTCAACCATGGATTTACAACCAAACCGGATGGTCATGGTTTCGGTCTGCACAATAGCGCCTTGGCAGCAACGGAGATGGGCGGTTCGTTGACTGCTCTAAGCGATGGCGAGGGGCAGGGGGCAACGTTTACACTGGAACTACCATTCAAGCCGGTTGAGGCTGCAGAAGTAGAAGAAAAGCGAGAGGAAGTGTGAGGGTTGCTTTCGATGGTTTTTCATCGACTGAGATGAAAAGTCAAGTAAGACAATTCCAAGACAGCCAGGTGCATACTTTGCGAATATGTTTTTAGGATATTTGTTTATCAACGTTTGTAAAGAATCCGGTATTAAATTAACAGAGGGGCGGGATTCGAATTCCGTGGTGGGGGTTTATACACAAACTAAGATTAAACGAATCTTAATACTCAATCTTCAGACCCGTTAAATGAAAATACTTGCCGTTCTTCCATTAAGTGGGCGCATAGATGAGCAGAACTTGTACTCTTGGAACAGTGGAGAAGCTACTCAAGTATTTTGGGATTGAATTAGTAGCAAAAAAGAGGAAAAGCAAAGAGGAAGAATGAGGTTATATTATGGGCAGAGCTGAAAAATCAAAAAGGTCTTGGCGAGAATACAGCGAAACTGTCAGGCACAAGTGGGTGATACCATTTGTATTTGTGGAATGGATATACGAGCAGACCTCATATATTTTAGGGCGTTGGGCTTTTCTTGAAGTCTTAGAATATCTTGGACGACTCACTATTATTGCTGTAATCTTCTATTTCATGGAATCCGGGAGTCGGCGGATAATTTGTCAGAGCTGAACATAATTAACAGGGTAATGGTAAAAAATAGTGTAGCACAGTTCTTTATAATGTTTCCTCTTCAGAATCACTGCCCTTGAATCAACGAATTAATTATCACCGGCTCACCACCAACCAAAGCCTCTTCGCCGTTGTCCACAATAATGCAATCTTCAATTACCGGCTTGCAATACTGAGACAGCCCGTCGCCCGAAGTATGCATTTTGATACCCGCTTGTCCATTGGCCATGATCAGACAGTGAAGCAGATAGGGGCTGCTCCTTTGAAACAACTCCATACCGTGGGCCAGGTTGTCCATGATACGGCAATGACGGAGCGTGGCATCGGTGGCCGTCCCCATGATGCCTACTGAGCCGGTCCGGAAGGTCAGGCCGGCAATTTCACAGGCCCCGCTATTGTTACTTAAGGTCAGTACCGGTTCTTCAGTGTTTCCCTGAATGATAGTATCGCCGACACAAATAGGATCATTGGGATCTATGCCCTGAATAGTTAGGTTTTTATTGATAAGGATACTCTCACGGTAGCGGCCGGGTCCGACTTTCAGGGTGTCACTCGGCTGGGCATCGTCAATGGCGGTTTGCAGATCTGCATATTCATCGCCGGTATTGAGATTTATCACCGTATGGTCTACGGTCTCTATATCCAGCTTCAAAACGAAAACATCACCTCCATCAGGGCCGCTTCCCAGACCGCTATAGGTTCGTTTATAGGCACCTTCGGTGGTAGGGAAATCGGTTGAGCGGGTCGTGCCGGCAATATAAAGACCGTTTTGCTGGTCCAATGCCATGGCATCGCCGGAATCATAGTCACCACCGCCCAGCAAGGTGGAGTAGCGCAGCGATTGTCCTGAGGCGTCGATGACAGTTAGAAACATGTCAAAATCTCCGCTCATGTCCCGATTTAGAGCATGCTCGGTTGTGGGAAAATCAGGGGAGCGGGTGCGACCGGTTATGTAAACGTTGCACTGGTCATCAATCAACATGTCCAGTGGCTTGTCGTCGCCACTGCCTCCCAGGAACGTTGACCACACCGCCGACCGGCCGGTGGGATCAAGCTTGAGCACGTACACGTCATTATGGTCGTTATAAGTAGTATCAAAGGCCCCGTCCGAAACCGGCTCTTGCGCGTACTGGCTTAAACGACACACATACACGTATCCCTCGTCGTCCACGGCAATGCGGTTAAAGCAGTAGGATTTTCGTCCCGACCTGAGCTTCTTCAGGAAGGTGGAAAAGACAATGTTTCCTGACGAGTCCAATTTGCGCACAAAATCGTCACGCCCACCACTATGGGTGCGGTCATATGCACCGGGCGTCGTGCTAAAATAACGATTTGTGGTCCAGCCGGTGATATAGGCACAATCATCAACGCCCACGACTACATCGTAATTCAGAGCTCCGACAGGACTCTTGTACACGATGTCAGAGCCGTCGGGGGTAAACTTATAGGCACCTTCACTCATCACATAGGCGTGGCCTTGCGGGTCTACAGTAACGGCAAAGGCCTCATCCCACTTGTTGTTCCCCAGATAGGTGGCATACGTGATGGTGTCCCCATTAGGATTTAGTTTGAGCAGGAAACTGTCGTGAGGGTATTGGGGATGAGGCCCAATGGGGTGTGTACGATATGCGCCTGGTGTGGCAGGGAAATCCTCGCTGTCGGTTATTCCCACGGCGTAGGCGTATCCCAGGGGATCAACGGCCAGGTCATAGATCCGGGTCCATGTATCGGGCGGCCCCAGGAAAGTCGAATATATCAGCTCACTACCGTCGGCATTCAGTTTGGATATGGCCGTTTGAGAACGAGTGGTCTGATAGGCATGCTCCGTGGTCGGATAGCCGTCTTCGGTAATGGCAGCCGACACATAGGCATAACCTGAAGCATCCACCCCGATACCCACATACTTGGCGTACCAGACATAATCCTTGCGTGGGCCAAGATAGGTGGAATACTCTAACACAGCGTTGGAGTTGGCGGATAATTTGCCAGAGCCGAACGCAATTAAAAGAGTAATGGTAAAAAATAGTGTAACACAGTTCTTCATGACACCTTCATTTTATATTATATGACAGAGCTTTTTTGGAATCAACAAATTGATGATTTAATGCGTTTTCCAATATTGCACTCCCGATTTAACGATGAATGTTTCAAAAAAATTGTTAAAATATATTGAAACAAATCATATTGTTT
>CAZJIR010000335.1:0-3686 GCA_964546095.1 uncultured Pirellulales bacterium | reverse complement strand
ATAACATCCCGAACTTCTCGTCATTCAGAGGAATCCCAGCCGCTGTTGTACCCTCATAAAATACAAACAAATTTTTGCTCTTTCAATTGAAAAATGACAAACAAATAGTTGGTTTCTTTCTGACTTAGGCAACGGTGTACTCAACCGTTTTAATCCTTTGATAATCACTTAATTTTGGCCAATTCAACAAACCGGTTTCATCTAAGTTGTATCCTCTTTCCCGTTAATCCGCAGAAGCCAATCCCTAATCCTCTACATCCTGCTTGTCTCACCATAGCTTTAGCGAAGGTGGGAGCGCGCCGCAAGTCCTCTGATGGACACCTTACGGTGGCGTCCTGCCGTAAGGCATCCCTTACGGGACGAAGGGAGAGTCGAAGGGCTAATCTCTAATTCAATATTCTTCACCATACATGCCCTAGTCCTTTTAATACGCCAATAGTCCTTTTGATTAATCAAAAGGACTATATACATTTCTCAGCCAAATAAAAACCAAAAACAAAAATCTAGAATCCAGAATCCAGAATCCAGTTGTGTAGCATTAAAAGGTCCGTAGTCATTTGACTATGGACCATTTCACAATCTGTCCACGGACATAGCATGAAAAGGCTCGTACGTAAAGCGCGTACGCGCTTTACGTATGCAGTCGGTAGGTTGTGCAACAAGCTTGCTTGTGCCTTAGGTAAATTGATTTTGTGCCTACATTGTGCTGCCTGCGGTTCGCACCAATTGTAACCACTCCGCCACTTCGTTTCTGCGTTACACTGTACGATGCTCATGCTGGCCTCCGGCAGAAATAGAAAATAATTCCCTTAAATAATCAATAATCATTAATCCATAATCATTTGAAAGCTGGCCTCCGGCAGAAATGATACTTAACTTACAATTCCCAGCCCCTTCATCCTGAGCGGATAGCAGACCACGCCACAAATATCGCTGAAGATGTTATCTATATGATTGAAGGTGAGATAGTCCGGCATAAAACCGAAGAGTTCAAATCCCATATCTACCATTAATGGCCGATATAACACGAACATATTCAGTCGCGATACAAGCGTATCTGCTTTTTTTGTCTCAATTAAAAGATAAGCATATTCTGCGTTTAACTATTGCCTTGTTAGTTATATAGGTAAACCTCATAGTTTCTGAATTGGTGTGATTTGTGAAAAGTGATATGAAATCAGCCTGTTAAAAAGAAAGTGCGAAAATTCTCCCACAATCCTTGGGGGGATTACCTGAGACCAAAAGAGAAAAAATACGCATATTCACTTGAATTTCCATATCAAATACATTTATAAGTTCACGGAAATAAGTTTTATCCGTCAACTTTACAGTAATCTTCAGTGCTGCTCTATGGTATGTTAAAGTTAAGTTTTTAGGTCATATCGCCGATTTATGAGTGGAAAAAAGGATTTTTAGGATTCGTAGGCTGTGAGAATAGAAACACGCAAGATCAAACCAGATGAGGCAATTGATAGCCAAGCAAACGAACCAACTATAAATCTACGTACAATTTGAAGGTGTCTGACGTAAATGCCCAAAAAAATAAAAACAAAGCGACCACCTAAGAAAAAAATGTACCGGCGCAACCGGGACCTGCCCGTGGGTTCCATAATATTTTTTGTATGCACCTATCTGTACGTTTTGCTGTTTATCGAATCCCGTCTTATTTTTCACAGCTTTGGAACTTTCATAGCTTATCCGGCTTTTTCAGTGGACTGGCGATTTCTTAGGAACTCTATAAGCCATCCAGGCGGCGTAGTTGAATATATAGGGGGATTCATATCACAATTGTATTACTTCTCATGGCTGGGCGCAATAGTTATTACAGCAATCGCCTTGCTTATGTACATTGCCACCAAGATTCTTGTCAAGTTGTCTGCAGGAGTAAGATTAAAGCTTATATGCTATATACCGGTTGTTATCTTACTGATGATTTATAATCGTTATGATAATCAAGCGACCTCCTTTGTTGCTCTTTTGGCGGCACTCTGGTTCTCGGTAGTGTACGAAAAGATGGCCGTGCGCAAAAGTTTCGCCCGTGCAGTAGTGTTTTTGACTATGTTTACCCTGCTGTACTATATCGCCGGTGGTGCGTGTTTCGTCTTCGCTATTTTGGTAACGATTTATGAGTTTTTTATTGGAAAGCGCGGAATCCTCAGTGTGCTATTCCTAACAACAGTAATTGGGTCTTATCTTATAGTCAGATATATCTTTTATTTAGAAGCAGAAATTACCCATCTGCAAGTATTAGTGGCTACATTGGAGTCTGATCCATGGATTAAAATCTTCCTGTTCTGTCTGTATTTTTTCCTTCCACTGGTTTTATTTGGAGCAGGATTACAACGAGCATTAGTCAGAAAAAATGACGCTATCGAAAGTTCAAAAATGCACACTCACGACAATTTTCGGTCGGCGAGGAAGCCCAGGCGTAACATCAAGAAAAACAAAGCAAAATGGGCTATAGGGACAGCGTTGCCGATGGTCATTCTTGTAGTAAGTGTTTTTGTATCATTCGATAGTACGAAAAAGAAATTAGTGCAGGTAGACTACTTCGCGCACAATAGGATGTGGCCTAAAGTTCTCCAGACAGCCCGCAGTATCCGTCCTGAATCAAATGATATCTTCTGCATTCACGATATTAACCGGGCATTATATCATACCGGTCGACTCGGAGATGATATGTTCCGTTACCCACAGAAATTACACGCCTTGATACTTTCGCTTCCTGAAGCGAGTAAACTTTCCAGCAGGATATTTTTTAAAAAAAGTAAGTTACTTTTGCAGCTCGGACACATCGGAATCGCTGAAAGAGACGCTTTCGAGTATATAGAACTTGCTGGCAGCAGTCCTGCAATTCTCGAACATCTTGCGACGATTAAGATGGTCAAAGGTCAGGTTGAGGCAGCAAAAGTATTTCTGAAAGCATTAAGCAAGGATTTGATATTTGGCAATCGTGGACGAGAGATACTTCAACATCTGGAACAAGATCCCGAATTGGCAAACGATAAATTGATTCAACACATACGCTCGGTCGCCCTTGATAAAGACAACGTCAGCTTTGATTTTGGTGCGGGCGATTTTTTTCAACAGCTTCTATATAAAAATCCCGACAATAAACTCGCATTCGAATATTTAATGGCTATTTATTTGCTGGCCGGGCAGGTAGACCAGATCGTGGCGAACATCGGGCGCCTTAATTATCTCGGCTATGAGAGAATGCCGCGGTGTTACGAAGAAGCTATTTTGATTCATATAGGTTTAGGACATACAAAAATAAATTTGCATGGCTGGAAGCTAAAACCCGAAACAATTAGCCGAATAAAAGAGATTGACAGAATCTACAAGCTTCAGGGTGGTAGACACAGCGAGCAGAGTGTCAAGAACACACTTGGCGCAGATTTTGCCGATAGTTACTTTTTATATTATCTTTTTGACCTGTCAGGAGCGAGAAGATGAGAAAAGTATATAGTAGTCTGATACTGATATGTGTAACTGTTGCAGGGGCAGTCGCATTGTGGGTAACATTGAATAAAACTACTGCGGCGGCCGAAGACTACAATCTCGTTTCCCATTTGCCAAGCATCAAGCCTGATTATACAGGAACTGTAATTCCTCCAAATATTGCCCCACTGAATTTTGTGGTTCTTGAGCCGGGTATAGATTACTTCGTTAAAATACACTCAACA
>CAZJIR010000334.1:0-3715 GCA_964546095.1 uncultured Pirellulales bacterium | reverse complement strand
TTTTCCAACGATGAAGGGACAACATGGACAAAACCGGTTGAATTACCCGGCGCACTTACAGGCGACCGGCATACCGGCAAATATGCGCCGGATGGAAGGCTCTTTGTTACGTTTCGCGACCGAACTCATATCAGTTCAACCAAAGGAGACTGGGTAGGCTGGGTGGGAACCTATGAAGATATAGTACAGGGCCGGGAGGGACAATATCGAATAAGGCTGATGGATAACAAAAAGGATTTTGATTGTGCTTATCCCGGCTTGGAATTACTTCCTGATGGCACTTTTATAACAACCACATACGGCCATTGGGAAGAAAATCAAAAACCTTATATCGTTTCCGTCCGATTCAGGCTTGAAGAAATAGACAAAAAAACCGCAAGATAAATCCATTGTTTTTTGAAAATACCGGCAAAATAGGGTAAATTTCTTACTAACATGCAAGCAAGCGAAACATCATGGATTTATGCTTTTAATAATGGCTTTGAGATGATGCACAAAAAAACAGTTCCCTTATGTTGAAAAAACAGCATCGTTTAGGTTGCTATGTAGAAAAATATAAATAGTAGTTATCATTCATGGAAAGGAGATGTTTTGGCAAAAATAGAAATCAATCTGTCGAGTATGCCGGCTCGTGATGCTCATGATTTGCTCAGCAGTGCCGTTATCCCGCGCCCCATTGCCTGGGTGTCCTCGGTCAGCGCAGAGGGACAGGTCAATCTTGCCCCGTTTAGTTTTTTCAGTGGCGTGACATGGAGCCCTCCAATGCTGAGTTTTTCGGTCGTCAACCGCGACGATGGGAGCCGGAAAGATACGATAGTGAACATCGACGAAACCGGTAATTTCGTGGTCAACATGGTCTCGGAAGAGATGGGCCCTCTCATGGTGGAGACATCGGTGACGATGCCGCGTGAGGTCGATGAAGCACAAGAAGCAGGGGTCGAACTTATAGACTCAACGGTGGTAGCCGCTCCACAAGTAAAGGATGCACCGATAGCGTTTGAGTGTGAACTCGACAGAATTATACAGGTCGGGAGCGGCACATACGGAGCCAATCTCGTTCTGGGAAGCATTAAAGTTATGCACGTGAACGAAGATATACTCGAATCTGAAAAATGTATTGACTGGGAGCGAGCCCGGCTGCTGGGACGTCTTAGCGGAACGAAGTTTTGCAAAATACGGTCAGTACTCGATATCAGCCCGAAGTAATAGACATGTACGTTAATCGGAAAAGGGAACCTGACATGCTGAATCATCGACACAGTTTGCGGTGCATATTTATATACACAGGCGTTTTGTTGCTTCTTTTATCGTTTTCACCGGTACAGGGGGCACCCGATACCCCGCAGGGAAGGACGCATAGAGAAACCAGACTTTTTGTCACGAACAATTTAGCTGCCGAAGAGAAGGAGCTCACCGTTGAAACCGACGAATGGAAGATAATACTGAGCCTTTTCTACAACGGCGGCATCTATCGGATATTCGACAAGGTGTACGATTCGGAGCAGCAGGATAATTTGGTCACCGGGCCTTGGTACTGTCAGGGCGGCATATTCGATTACGACGTCTATCTGCTTGGCAATCAGGAATTCAGCACGGCGCTCGGCAGGAACAACGAACAGGGCCGGGCCTCGCTCGAGATAATCGAGAACACGCCGGTGCGGCTGCGCGTTCGGCAGAAGTGCCATCCCCGTTTAAACAACGGCGACGGTCCTCCGAACGACCAGTTCGTCGAGCTTGATATGGTAGAGGCTACAACAGAGTGGACCTTCTATCCGACCGGCCGAATCAATATTAAATTTGGTGCGGTGACCGCTGAAGACTGGGACGGAGTCTGCTCTCAAGGTCCCGGTGGCATGGGAAATGGCATCAACGCAAACGGAAGAACCATCACGGCAACAAACGGAACTAATTTCCTGATTCCATGGGTAACACTCGGGGATACTATCGAAAGCACCGCCGGCGGATGGGGACCTATACAGATTGTCGAGCGCACCGACAGAAACACGCTGAGGCTGGCTTCTGCGGTTGCTTCGGGCACGAACCTGGATTTTACTATATGTCGCCCAAATATTATAGACGAGACTATCTCTATACATGCCGATGGCGACCCGGGAAACGCTCCGCGCACAAGCTACTGGCAGGGAGGAAGCAATGGCGACCCACTCTTCGATAATGGGACCGACGGAGATTTCTTCAGGAACGTAACGCCCCCTGTTGAGGACGACTATGTTTTCGTCCACTGGACACGGTCGCCGAGGGAATTCGGAAGCCTGTTGGCGCTCTACGAGCCTTTCGAAGGGGCGACTTACGCAGTCTTTAACGACCTCACCTGGGGTGACATTTCCTACACACAGGTAGCCCGAAGGGGATGGCGGCCGTTCCAGGAACACCATCGTCATTTCATGGCCCACATGGGAACCGAGAATGGGCGATTTCTGCCGTACATTAAAAGCGTCGCCGACTCTCTGCCCTATGCCGACGATTACCGGAATCCCTACGCCCAGGCCCGCATGGGACAACTGCAGACAGGTGATGAAATATCAGTTTATGGCTATCATATACCGAGTGGTGCTTACCACATCGTTGCGGACGAGAACAAGAGCGCCGCAATCGCTTTCGATGCCTGGCGAGGCGGTTCTGTTGAGTCTCCGCTTTTGTACCTACAGCCGACCGTCCTTGTATATGGCCTCGACGTCGCTGATGCCGAGCTGCGCGTGGAATTATCTCAGGACAACGGCGTCACGTTCAAAGAGCTGTCGCGCTCGTTATACAATATGACGACTCGCGACGAGTCGTCCGAACTCGGCGCCTGCGACCGGCGCCTGCTGCAACTGCTCTGCACGATTCCCTCGACGGCCGCCGGCGCGCACACATGGGTCCTTCGCTTCCGCGCAGAATCGTTCGGTAATCCATAAACAATATGCATGGTCCCGCCACAGATGTGGCCGGCCGATGCCAAACGCTGAAAGATGATTCACTAATCAAATAATTCTCTAATCCGTTTTTTTCCCTTGAAAATCCCGCTTCAGTAGGTTAAATTCCTCATCAACAAGCGAGGGCATCTCGGATTCATAGCTGGAGAATAGACTGTTTTTGTAAACGTGAGTGTTATCCGTAAAGCAAAACGGTTGTGGATTCTCATACGGAACTGCATAATCGGTGGTTGGCTGTTTAAAAGAGGGAGAATGGCCTATGGAATTTAACATAGAAATAGAACATAGAGAAACTTATCTCTATATACACGTTCAGGGAACCTACAATATTCGGAGGACTAAAGAGCTTTTCAGAGATGCCGTTGATGCTGCAACGAAACATAATTTAAACGTCGTGCTTGTGGACTTCCGGGAAATTGAGGGCGATCCCCCAACGACGATGGAGAGATACGACTACGCTAATTTTATGGCGGATGTGCTTAGGGAAAAGCGCGTGAAACGAGGGCTGCCCATACTGCGATTCGCCTATGTCGCTAGAGTACCCTTCCTTGACCAACCCAGGTTTTGCGAGACCGTCGCTGTGAATCGAGGCGTCATATTCAAGGTCACTGATGATTTCGAAGAAGCTCTGGCCTGGCTACTAAGCAAAGAAAAGGCCAACGAACCGTTATAAGAAACGCAGCTTTAGCTGACTTAAAAAATATAATCAACAAAGAACGCACTTCCAGAAATGGCAAGTATCGAGATACGAATTATTTTTTCTTGAAAATGTAAAAGGACTT
>CAZJIR010000333.1:2268-3717 GCA_964546095.1 uncultured Pirellulales bacterium | reverse complement strand
TTCTCGAACAGAAAAAGATTCGCCACGGTTATCAGTTTACCATAGAAATAACACCACCGCCTGCCGAGGGCGAAACGAGATTCGTCGATGTGTTTATGGTAAGGATAAAAGACGGTTATGATGTGGGAGTTATCTGTCGCGGATTCTATGCAAGGAATTAAGCAGTGGTCGTTGGGTACCACTTTGATATGAGTTTTGTACGTCTAAGACCGAACGCACTGAAACACTTATGGGGAGGGCCGAAAACTGACCTGTAGTTTTAATATCATGCGATTAGTAAGTTGTGTTTGCATCTTAATATTGTGCGCATCATGCGTATCGGATGTGCCGAGTGAGACACAGGCAAAATCGCCTCAGAAAGGCGATGCGCTGACCGTCTTTTTTACCGGAAACGAGCTTGGGGCGTTGAAGCCCTGTGGCTGTTCCGGCGGACAGCTCGGAGGACTTGACAGACGCGGTGTGGTCTTCAACAGTGTGCCGGAAGACAAGAGATTGATTATCGATACAGGCTCGCTTGTGAAGAGCGACGGTGAGCAGGACCTTATCAAGTTCAATATCATACTCCAGGCTTTCAAAGTGCTTGATTACGATTTAGTAAATCTGAGTGAAAGAGACATCGAAACAGGAAAGAATCTTGGATTGGTGGATAGTGCAGGTTCAGGTTTCGAACTCATTAGTCCTTACCGCTCGTCTGATATTAATGTCCCAGTGACATTTTCGAAAAGCTTAGCGCTCGAAGATAAAACCATACTCATAAAAGTAGCGACTTTTGATTCAAAATCGTTGCCGATAGAGCAGATTGAGCAGCTTTATTCGCCTGCTTCCGAAGTCAGTAATGCTAATCTCGAGCACGACTTAGATAATCCCAGGGTTAATATCCTTATTCTGAATCATCGTGATGATACTATTATTGATTATATTGCCAAGAGGGTGCCTGTTGTA
Organism: uncultured Pirellulales bacterium; assembly: GCA_964546095.1. Lineage (GTDB taxonomy): Bacteria > Planctomycetota > Phycisphaerae > Sedimentisphaerales > Anaerobacaceae > NIOZ-UU13. The sequence continues at coordinate 2,775 of CAZJIR010000333.1, read as the reverse complement.
GATTGTGTTGTATGTCCGTCCGAATCCGACGAGCCGATGGTAGTGGGCCAGAAGGATAAAAAGCCTCTTGTTGTTTCGGTTGGCCGGTTCGGCAGGTATTTGTCCGGACTGCGAATAACAGTAGCTCAGAGCTCCAAAGAGAAGGATGAACTGAAATTGAGTTTTTTCTCTATACCGGTCGTAGAAGATTTGGCACAGCAAGCCGCTCTTATAGAATTGTATAAAGATTATCAGCAGCTTGTAAAAGAGAGAAATCTTCTGGAGAAATATCCGCGTTTTACGCTGCAGGATGGTTTGGAGTACACCGGCTCGAAATCCTGTAAGATGTGCCACGAATATGAATATGAAAAGTGGAGCGGCAAAGCTCACGCCCATGCTTATGCGACACTCGAGAAGGTTGGCTCGCAGTTCGACCCGGAGTGTGCTATCTGTCATGTTGTCGGTATGGAATATGAAAGCGGATTTATTTCCAACGAAAGAACCGGACATTTGAAAGACGTGGGTTGT
>CAZJIR010000333.1:0-2258 GCA_964546095.1 uncultured Pirellulales bacterium | reverse complement strand
CGGAACATATCAGAACTGTGGGAGCGGTAAAAACGGCCGGTCCGATGTCGGATTGCGCTGATTGCCATACGCCTGTACAAAGCGGCGACTATGCGGGGAGCGAAGACTCTTTTATGGAAAAAATAATTCATTGGAGGGAACCGGACGTTTCCAAAAGTGTCAAATAAAAAAGGGCATAATAGCTTAATAAAAGCGGTTTTTGCGATTTAGAGATTGATATGATAAAGGCATTGCGAATAACAAGTTATGTGGCGGCTGTTTTAGCGGTCATTTTCTTTGTTTTACCTGTGGTTATGGGTGTTCGCAGTGATGAAGAAATAGAGAAATCTGTAAATTCTCCCAGCGTAATCGAGAAGTTCAATAAAACTGTGGGTAATAAGGCAAAAAAAGGCCAAAGCCAGACCTCTCCGCTTGTGAAGCAGGCAGAGTCCTTTGCTTTGTATTTGAATCCGCCTAAGCCGAAAGTCTCAAAGGCTGCGAGAGGAAATGGCGGCAGGTCTGTTACGCGTGGACCGGTGGTTACGCCAAAATTTAAGGTTGTCGGCATTAGTTATAACAATGACCGTCCCGAATCATCCATTGTCCTGATTGACGAGCCGGGAAAAGGTTTGCACTGGTTAAGGCAGTCCGGAAAGATTGGCCATTTGATTGTTGACCAGATAAAGGACGGTGTTATTGTGCTTAATAACGGTGGAAGAACTTACGAGATGGCAGCCGAGCAAAAGCAGGAACTGAGCCTTCTTGAAGGGGCCTCGGGAGCTTCCACCGCTCCTTCAAAACAAGAAGGTGTTTCCGACCGAGCAAAGAGTGTGGCTGATTACGAAGCTACAAAGACCACTTTACCAGATATAAAGAAATCTAAACCCGGTGTTACAAGGGTCATAGATGGCCCTCAGCAGCAGCGAAAGAGTGGAGTTCTACAGCGTAGAAGTCCGGAAGAAGAGGCGAAGTATAGAAAACTTGTAGGACAGCTAAGAAAAATACAAAGAAGCTCTGATAAAGCGGGTTCTGGACCCAGCGAAAAGGAAAGAGCTGAAATGATAGATAAAATTATTTCCCAGTTCAATGCTTCGCGTTTAACTATCGAGGAGGCCAAAAAGCTGGATACTTTAGATAAAGAGTCAAAAAAAGTTTCGGAGGAATCGGATAGTTCCCATTCGAAAGAAAACGGGGACAAGAAATAGCCCATACACCGCGGGGGGAAAGTTAAGCACCTGTGAGGGGGGCATTTTGTGGAGTTCTCATTTTGGAGGGGGCCGAATTTATTGCAGATTTTGGTGTGAAAACGAGGAACTTTTAGCCTTTTTCTGTGTCTGATTAAGTGACTCGTTCTCGACATTTAGCGTTGCGGAATTGAGTGAATATGCGTGTAAGGGTTTCTAAAAAAAGAGCTTATGTAAATAGCTTAAACGGGTATGTCCGGTAAGCTGTTTTACATATTTTTAAAATTATCGGATTAAGGGGTGATTAACGATGGCGAAACAGCGATTTTCTCACGGGGGCTACGGCAGAGTTGTTGTATTATCGATAACTTTATTGTTATTCAGCAATTATCTTTTGGCTGCTCAACAGGACACTTCTGAACCGGTGCCATATAGGATTTTTCCCTTGAGGCATATATCCGCTGAGCAAGGCAGAAAGTATCTTACCGAGGCCGGGATAGGGACGGTTTCGCACATTTCCGGTTCGGCTGCGCTTTTGGTAACAGCACGGCAGCCTGAACTGGCCAAGGTCAAGGCCATTCTGAATCTTGTTGATGGGCAGGAGCAATATGTAGTAAAGAAGTTCTATCCTGACTCAGCAGCTAAGCAGCTTCCATCGAGCAGGCTGATTGCGGAGAAAGTCGGCAATATATCCGTTGGGAGCTTTTCCGCCCCGCCAGGAGGGAACACGAAACCTAAAGCGATGATAGATATACACAATGACACAGTTGTTATTATTGCACCACCTGATTTAATGGACAGAATTGTTTCCGCCGCCGGGCTGTCGTTGAGCTTGGGTAGTAACTTAGCTCAAAGTACGATTGGGACGGCAGGTAATTGGAAAGCTCCTGAATTAACTGAGCAAGCTGTGTCGGGAGGACATTATTTTGCAGCGCAAGATAAGATAACAACCAAGCCAAGCACTGTTTCAAATATGCTGGAGCAGGAAATGTCTGAGTTGCCTGCTGCAGCCCGACTGTATGAGCCGGAGCCGATTCCCAATGGAGAAGATACTCTTCAACTGAGTTTGCCGGAAACGTTGTCCCTGCCGGAGTT
>CAZJIR010000332.1:0-3760 GCA_964546095.1 uncultured Pirellulales bacterium | reverse complement strand
AAAGTGAATATTTTACGTAAGGTTTTGAAAGGAGAAGTATTATGGCACCGCTAAAAGAACATAAAAATGTTAAAATTGCTTTTATGACGGTGGTTTTAGCCTTGATATTGTTTGTTGAACCGGTCTTCGCAGCGAAAAAAAACAATAAAAGCAATACATCAAGTAAATCCAGCCCTCAAAAACAACAAGCTGCAAGGCAACCATCTACCCCAAGAACCCAGCGACCCTCTAACGCCGGGAAGACACGAAGCCGAGTGATTACTCCGTCACGTTCCAGCAATCCTTCAAGCAGGTCAAATGTTTCAAGGCCTTCAGGCCGAGGCGCTTCGGGTGGTACTATTAGAAGCAGCAGTCGCTCACCCGGCAGGGTGGTGTCCAGCCGTCAATCCGGCAATAAAACACCAAGCCGACCTGTAGCCTCAAAGCCCGGAATTATCTCCAGCAATCGGAGATCTTCCAGTAACTCTGTTAATAATAGAAGGATGACAACTGTAAGTTCCAGTATCAGCAGACGAGTATCGCCAAATGCAGGTAATCGTATAAGCTCAGGCAAAACCTCGCGTATAGGCAGTCGAATTGAAATTAATAGACCAACGAAATCCACTCAACAGAAGTCATCTGCAGGAAGACCAGATAATCGTATAAGCTCAGACAGAACCTCACGAATTGTTAGTCGAATTGGAACTGACAGGCCAACAAAATCCATTCGACAGAATACACCTGCTAGAAGTTCGGGTAATCGAATAGACTTAAGTAAGACCTCGCGAAATGCTAATCGAATGGGTATGGAAAGACATCCTAAAATTTCTGTCAGAGAAAAAACTGCCTCTGGTACCAGGCAAAATCGTGATGTCACCAGAATTTTGAATAATACCAGTAACAGAGCTAACAGAAAAGCCGACTCTGTTAACCGAGGATCTAAAACGGGGACTTTATCCCCACGGAGATACAAAGGAAAAGACTCAAGGATTAAAGAAAGATTATTACCCAGTCCAAGATTAAGAAAATCTGTTCCGGAAAGGCAGACAACTATTGTTGACGATAATAATAAGAGAGACAGAATCGGCTTAGGTGGTCATGGGGAAAAAGGGTCTTTACGTCTGAGTTATCACGACCGTCCTAATTCAGTAAGGCACGTCCACCGCTATGAGCACGTATTTAGAGACTGGCGCAATCGACTATCCCACAGGATTGTATGGCCTAAGTACCGTTTTGTGGTGCGCTACGACTATGGTCCCTGGTTTACGTTTAGATATGTTTATCCCTATTATCACCGCAAATACATCTTCGTGGGCCTGGGTGGTTATTGGCCGATGGAATACAGATATAGACGTTATTACTGGTATGGCTGTCACCCATATACTTGGAGCGGTTATTATCCCATTGCCCGTGAAGTTAAAGGCGATACTAATAACTACTACACCTATAACTATTACTATGACAATGGTGATTCTACGGCATATGGGTCAAGCCAAATAACAGGCACAGACTATATTACACCCGTTGACCACAATACCTTTGCGGATGTACGTGAGAAGTTAGCCCAGCAGGCGGCTGAAGAACCTGCCCTGCCAACTCCGGCCGATGTCTGTTTCGAAGATGCTGTGAAGGCTTTTGAAGTGGACGATTACGATATAGCCGTAGAGAGGTTTGCCAAAGCAATGGAGCTTGCACCTGAAGATGTGGTTCTTCCTTTCGCCTATTCGCAGGCCCTGCTTGCTGATAAACGTTATCCGGAAGCAGCGGAGGCCCTGAGGATAGCTCTTTTAAACGTTCCGCATGATAAGGAGGGTGTTTTTTATCCTCGCGGCTTATATTCGGATGACAATACGCTTTTTGAGCAAATCGACGGTCTTACAGAGGAAGCTGAGTTATACAGCTATGATGCCGACCTGCAGCTTCTCTTAGGCTATCAGTTGCTCGGTGTTGGTGAAATTGATGAGGCTGTTGAACCATTGCAGCAGGCCAGTCTGGATTTGGAGAATGCGACCGCTGCTAATATACTGCTTAACCTTCTGGAAAAAATCAGAGTCGAAAGCAGTGAAACTGAAAATATTAATCAGTAGATATCTAGTTTTCTGGTAAAACTATGCGAAGGGAACATTCTATAATTTCTACAGAGATGATATTACTGACTGGCCTTCTGGCATTTGTTAGTTCCTATGACTTGTTGGCGCAAACCAACATTAGTAACAGTTGGCAGGAATTTACCGTCTCGCCTACAACCGATGAACAGGAAGCCCCAGATGTCTATGGAAATATCATAGTTTGGCAGCAATTCGTTTACGAATATGGGGACTATGATATTTATATTGCTGACTTGAATAATCCGGCTGAGCCATTGGTCCTTATAATTGGTGATTCCAACGATCAGACTAATCCGACTGTCTATGAAAATATTATAGTATGGCAGGATTATGTCACGTGGGAAGGCTCTGCAGACTGGGATATTTGGGCGGCGGATATCAGTGACCAAAATAATCCACAAATATTCATAGTCTCGGACATAGCTGATAATAACGAACTCATGCCGGCGATACACGGCAATACGGTTGTCTGGCAGGATGGAGATTCCGGATATTTCGATATTTATGGTGCTGATATTACTGACTTAGATAATCCGATGGAATTTCCAATCGCCGATTTTGAGCATGACCAGCAGGCACCTGCTATATACAGAACAGCTGTTGTCTGGGAGGACAATTTTTTTGGAGATTGGGACATTTTTGCTGCTGACATCTGGCAAAGGAACAGGCCCGTAGAGGCTTCTGTTTCTTATGTTGACGATGACCAGCAAAACCCGGCCATCTGGGGCGACATAGTTGTTTGGCAGGATAATTTCTCGGGTGACTGGGATATTTATGCCGCTGATATTTCTGAGCCTGATAAACCGATTGAGTTTGCAATTACCATTAATGAATCTTCGCAGATCAATCCTGATATATACGGAAACATAGTTGTCTGGCAGGATTACAGAAATAATAACTGGGATATATTCGGCTATAATCTTACCACGCGGGAGGAATTTCAAATCACGGATAATCCTTCAGACCAGACCAATCCTGCCATAAATGGCAATATTGTAGTTTGGCAGGACTACCGTAATGGAAACTCAGAAATATATGCGGTAGTACTCGATGGACCTGAAGTTGCGTATTGTGCATCCAGGATATCAGGCGATGTTAACGGGGACTGTAAAGTTGACTTTAATGATTTTGCTGTTATGGCCTTGGGCTGGCTCGATTGTAACCTTGAGCCGTCGGAAACCTGCCAGTGATAACGCGAATTTATTATGTCTCATTTTGTATAACAACGGAGTTAGATAATTTCATTGGAGGTGTAAAATGGCTAAGGACTTAATGACAGTTCTAATGGTAGTAGCTATTGGCTTCGGTTTGTTACTTTCAGGTGGCTGCCAGAACGATGCGCAGTTTGGCTCGGCTGTTGGTGCTCTGGCGGGTGCAGGCGTTGGCCAGTTGGCCGGTCTCCGGATCGATGCGCACCCGCACCACGCCGAACGGCGGGTCGAAGTCGGGCTCCACGATCTTCTTGGGCGGGGTCACGGTGTAGTCCTTGAGGGCGGCGATGACGTAGTCGGCCCAGATGGGCAGGGCGGTGCGCCCACCCTGCTCGCTGACGCCCAGGGGCCGCTCCTTCTTGTCGTGCCCCACCCAGACGCCGGTGACCAGGTGCTTGGAAAAGCCCATGAACCAGGCATCGAAGGAATCATTGGTGGTACCGGTCTTGCCGGCGGCGGCGT
>CAZJIR010000331.1:1322-3766 GCA_964546095.1 uncultured Pirellulales bacterium | reverse complement strand
CATAAATGCTATTTTGATAAGTGCAATGGTTACAGAAGAGATGAAACAACAAGAGGAAAAGAGCAGTGGCAGTGAAGACTAAAAACATCTATAAAGCTCATTCTTTTAAGAGTCCTAAAGCCGATTTATCGGACTTGAGAACACTTGAAGAAAATAGAAAGCATCTCAATGGCGTTGCACTGCGCGCATACTCCGGCCAGAAGAAATTTGCCGGAGGAGGAGTTGAAGATGAGCAGATAACCGAGCTTTTGCCAATGGTTCACAACATAGTAAGCAAAGTAGTAACGTATCTCAGACCTCCGTTATCGTTCGAAGATATGGTTTCGGCCGGAACTGTCGGACTGGTCAGAGCTGCTCGTGATTTTGATCCATCTCGCCAGGTTAATTTTAAAACCTACGCCTATATTAAAATTAAAGGGGCAATTCTTGATGAATTAAGAAGCTCATCTTTACTGCCGACAAATCTCAACAAACGTGTTCGAGAAGTACAGCAGCTTAGCCGAAAAATTCTCGAGCAGACAGGTAAAACTCCCACTGATGCCGAGTTGGCCGAAAAACTTGGAATTACTATTGATGAGCTTAACGAGACATTTGAAAATGCTCGCGCGCAACATTTTATCTCACTTGATGGCTTTGGTGAGGATTCGCCTACACTGGCTAATGTCTTAGCTGCGGTTCATACTAATGCTCCTGACGAGCAGGTTGTGAGGGCGGAGCTTATCGATAAGTTAGCCGAGGCGATACAACAGTTATCCAAGAAGCGGCGTCAACTAATTTTGCTTTACTATCAACAGCACTTGAAGATGAAACAAATCGCTGGGATTTTTAAAATTACTGAGTCGCGTGTTAGCCAACTGCACGCAAGTGCTTTATTTAACTTGTCTGTAAAATTGAGGCAATGGAAAGATGGCAGATTATGATTCCAATTTGATAAAACCGGTTGAAGGTTTGCAAAGTATTACGGGTCTGACTCCTGCAAAACGCCGTGAAGAAAGAAAGCATCGTCAGCAGTTACACCAGGAAGATGAAGAAAAAGACGAGCAACAATCGAACGAGTCGCTTGAAGAACAGAATGGCGATGATACGTCGCAAGAGTGGACCGAGAACCGAATCAGTCGGGACGATGGCAGTGCCGGGATTGATTACCACGCTTGAATAAATTGCCCGATAGATGATTGGGTGACAATTAAAATTTGTGAATGAAAGATAATATACTTTCGCTCATCGATAATTAGTGAAAAGGATAAGATTATAAATGGCAAGAGCAGCAGGACGTATTCTAAAGGGTAAAGATGTTCAATTTGAAGGCATATTTACTCTTGATATTATGCGGGCCGAGACGGGTCAGCCGAAACAACCAGGTGCAGCCTTGGTTGAGCCGCAAGTAAGTATCATTGAAAACCATCCCGAATTTGCTGTTATAGAAGTAGTTTGTTCCTGCGGTACAAAAATGTCTTTGAGATGTGAATATAATGGTGAAAAGGCCTCGAAGAATTCTCAAACACAGAAAAATGAGCCTGAAGTGTCTAAAGAGGCTCCTGACAAAACTAAATAAGTGGAGAAAAGTAAAATGCGGATTAAAAAAAGAGCAAGTTTTTTACTGTTTGCGTTAATACCGGTTTTTTTACTATTCAGCTGCACGCCTGCCCAGATACCACCTCAAGTTATTATTCAACCAGAACCTGTTGAAACGCAGCAAAATACTTTTGTGGCACAAAGATTCCGGGAATCTGCACCGCAGAATTCTTCTGTCGTACAATCTGCGATGGAATTGTCGAAAAAGCATGCCAAGCTCTCTGAAGAAGTTGTAGCACTACGGCAGCAAAATAAGGAACTTAATCTTCAAAATCGACAGCTTAAGGAACAAGTCGTTGCCTTTGAGGCTCAATTACAGCAAACGCAAAAAGAATTAACTCAAGCGAATGGTCTTTTAATTGAAATGCGTGTTGAATTAAATAATTGGAAAGCTAACATCCTTGGTTTTCGCGATGAAATGCGTGATGCTGAAACGGCCCAACTGGAAGCGTTGCTTAAGATACTTACAGTTCTTGGTGGAGAGGTCGGTACCGCATCGGACCGGAATAAAGACACGGGCTCAACCGTTGCGTCAATAAATAAGATTGGTCAGTCTAAATAGTAAGAAAATCCACGCATAGGTGAATTAAGTGAAGAGTGTAAGAACTGAATTATCATGTCTTTTTGATTGTTGCCTGTCGTTCATCGTTTGTAGTATGAGTTGTTTTCTGCGAGTAGGGTATCGCTCAACAGTTGTAATATTATTAATGGCAACTATTTTATCAGGTTGTAGTATTAATTATGGAAATCCTGTGCCGTCAGCCAACTATTATTATTTGAATCCTTATAAGAGCTTGACTACGATTGGAAGGGTAGCTATTGTTGAGTTGAAAAATGAGTCAAGTTACCCCGATATCTCCGTTGATGTA
>CAZJIR010000331.1:0-1312 GCA_964546095.1 uncultured Pirellulales bacterium | reverse complement strand
GTCAGGATGACTCTTCATGGCGGAGCCTGCAGTTGGATATAGAATCGAAATATACACTTGAGCAGTTAATGGCAATTCGTGAGGTCTTAAAGTGCGATGGAGTATTACTCGGTACTATTACTGAGTTCAGACCCTATCCGCATATGACTATTGGACTCCGCTTAAAACTTCTTGACCTTAGAGACGGACAGTTGTTATGGGCTCTTGAGCAGGTTTGGGATAGTGCAGATAAAACAACTGAAAATCGTATAAGGGACTATTTCCTGTCCCAAAAGCGCTCGGGTTATGCGCCTTTACACGAACAATTGGCAACTGTAAGTTCACTTGAATTTATCAAATTTGTGAGTTATGAAGTGGCTGAAACGCTATGACCGGGAATGAAGATGAAAAAAATGTTTGGAAATAGCTCAAATATACAATCTCCTCTAAAAAGGGCGTTTACTTTAGAAAAAAGAAGAATTCGAAGAAAATATTTAAGTTTTATTAAGAATTTACGAAAAGAATAGTAGATACAGTATTCTGGGAAGAACTATTTAGCGATGATTGAGAAGATAGATACCAGTCAATTTCAGGGATTTGTGGAAAAATCGTCATCCAGGCAGCCGAACTCTGCGGCAGGTCTCGGGGATAATAATGCGGATGTATCGGTACAGGTCAATTATGCTTCTTTTATTGACAAAGCAATAAAATTCCAGCAAATAGATACTCAGACTGTTCAGCGGGCGAGAGAGCTTTTGTTATCAGGTGAACTTGAAAATCCGAAAAACATCCTGCAAACCGCAGAAAACATCATAACTTTTGGTGTATAAAAGCCTTAAATAAAAAACACGAATTATAAGACCGACCACGGATGGTCTAATTCAGGAGCTTGAACGGATTCTCAAAGCTCGGCGAGGAAATGTGTACTCTTAGCACTCCTAAGGTTACTCATCCCTCGCCGTTTTTTTATTTTTAACTTGGAGGTTACTAAAAGCTGCTATATATTAAAGCGCCCGCATATTGTTCTACGTCTTAGCAGTTCTGGTTTGCATTTGATTGGGGCAGGTTTATAAGAAAGTGGAAATAAAAGATTGCAATGGAGTTGAATAAGCATCGTATAAAACTGCGGAAACCGATTGGGGAGAAATTCAAAAAGCTTTGGAAATATTACCTCTGGCAGAGTTGTTTGGCCGCCATTGCTCTGTTTATTATTGTCCTCATTTTGGGTAAGGGCAAAATGGTCGTGATCAGTGCAATGGGTGCCACCGCTTTTATCGTATTCGCAATGCCAACCGCTGTCTCCGCACAAACAAGGAACGTCATTGGCGGCCAT
>CAZJIR010000330.1:0-3822 GCA_964546095.1 uncultured Pirellulales bacterium | reverse complement strand
TGTGCAAGTTTTCCATGTAGCAATAGAATTATTTGAATAAGCAGGCCTCCGGCCATGAGGGCCAGGGCAAACCAATAAGGACTGTAGAGTCCGACGTTCTTTGCGAGGTATCCGCCCGCGCCTGAGCCGACAATAACGCCTACAGAAATTGTTCCTTCATGAATAATCATCTGGACCGAGCGTTTTTTACTCCCGCAGGCGCCGTAGTAAAGGTGCGAGCTATAGGCAAAGCCGAAACCGCAACCCATGATAACAAACGACAGGGCAAATATCGGCAGCGACCGGCCGTAGATAATCAACACAAGTGATACTGCAAGCAGCACCTGCACTGCGAGCAGCAAAGTGGATTTGAAATGCCAGAAGGCGCATCTGCCCGCGGCCATCAACACGGAAAAGTTGCATATGCCGAATATTGTAATTAATATGCCGAACCATGTTTCCGAAAAGCCCATACCGGTAAAAAGCAGCGCAAACTGTGAGCGCGTGACACCAAGACAACCCCATGAGCAGAAGAGCGCAATACGTGCTATCCAGCGAAACCTTATCAAAGTGGCCCTGTTTTCACATCCGGCGACCGGCCCAGCCTCTTCATCACCAAACAAAGTCGCATGAACCGAGCCGTCTGTCGCAATATTTAAAAACAAAAAACATATTATCAAAACACCGGCGGCAAAGACGATAGGAAGCAATGTACTTGTTTCGACAAAGATTCCTCCAAGCAAAGGGCCTATGATTGCCGCGCCGGACCATGTGCAGTTGTAGGTCCCAAGCCGGCGATTCAGCCCGGCACCCTCGAGGTCTTCCGATACCCAGCTCATGAGAAAAGGCCAATATAGTGACATTGCAGCCCCCGACACCGTACAGGCCGCAATTATAATCCATATCAGCGCTATGTTACCAAAAAGGTTCTTTGACAGAATCACATAAACCACCGCACTTATCATTAAGGTTGATGCAAAGATAATAACCGCAGCCGTACGCGTGGCGTTTTTTGGATTATGCTCGCCCATAGCCGCGCCCGCAATTAGCAGACAAACCATATACCCTAACATATTGGCGGCCCAGGCATAACCGACGTGGCTCTCGGTGCCGCCGATGTTACGGACCACAAAGGGCATTACGGTCCACCATACACTTAGCGTTACGGCCATCGAAAACGATGCACCGTACAGTGACCAGACGCCACGCAAAGCATTTATTATGTTTTTATCAGGAGCTTCTTTCATTGTGATGCACCTTAAGGAAAGGCTATTCTATCGAGCACGCAATAGAATGCCATAATATAATGGCACAATGACAATATTTGGATAAATGCATGGATGATTTGAAAAATAAACAGGCCGGTCAATCCACCGCCTTTAAGAATTTCAGAAGCCTTTATTTCAGCGCCGCTAAGAAATTACTACGTTAATCTACAATAGCTGTCTCCCATGCGACGTTCGCAGTCAAAATCACAGAATTGGTAAAGAGGTCTTTTCCCGTCTCCGTCATATCTTCCGGAGAGTTGATAAAGCCCCAAAACAAATAGCGTTGATTCTCTAAAACCAAAGGCCAGTACCCGGGGCCATCTACTTCCCTGCCGAGCACAATAATATTTTCGGGCATTGAGGGGAGATAAATGCTGATATTTTCAGTTTCCCCATACAGTTGAAGCGCCCCGTCGTCGGGAATATTTATTGCGTATGGCGCGCTAAACAGCAACTGCTCCGGCTCAACAACGTATATACTATTGTTGTCAGAATGCGCTCCTTTAGGATAACCAATTGAGAGCCCGAGTTTCCCGAAGAAAGCATATCCTCCCTCACCCAGCCCGACAATCGGTTTGCCTGAATTTTCTATTGCAATTACAGACTGGTCGTCACTCCACATGCTCGATACACCTGTATCACTTCCCACCACGATAACATCATAAGAATCAAACGCTGTTTGCGTCACATCTGTCAAATTAATCAGGGTGACCGAACAGCCATAAGTTCCGAGTAAAGACTCAAAACTCTGCGCTACTCCAGGTTCGTCGTAAAAGATATATGCAACACTGGGAAGAAACAGTGGTTGCGGCTCGGCAGACATACTGGCTTGTTCCGTGCCGCCATACGCTCCCATATTTATGCGTTCACCGTGAGGCCATACTTCCCCATCCCAGTCCGAATTCGGGTCACCGGCATCGATACACGGGCTGGTGACATCATCCTGTACCCAGTCCTGTCTGGCAGGGCCAGACCTGGCTGAGCCCGTCGGAATCCATCGGCCAACCTGTGATTTCAGATGGTAATCACCGTCAACCCAAACAGCATTTGGATCATTGGGCTCTGCAACGATATTTGGGTCATTGACGTCGGCCCAGTAGCCCGGATTGGCGAAATAAGGGTCAACATCTGAATTGCCCTCACCTGGAAATCCGCCTTGAATATTGCTGTAGATTGGTAATATAGATTCTTCTGGTATTGGTTCTCTGGTTCTTAATTCAGATGGTATATCACCCCAAAGAATACAGTTTATCAATGTTATGGAACCTGAGTGTTGGAGTATTCCTCCGCCTATATTTCCAGCCCGGTTCCCGCTAAGAGTACAGTTTATTAGAATTGGACTATTGGAAGTATTGTATATCCCCCCACCATCCAGATTTGCTGTGTTCCCTGTTAATATGCAATTTTTCAGTGTTGGATTACTATTGTGGGTGTTGGAAATCCCTCCGCCGTTCCAGCCTGACGAGTTCCCGCTGAATCTGCATTTGATTACAGTTGGATTGCTGTGTTGCTTGTTCCTCATCCCGCCGCCGTCACGGCTGCTGAAGTTCTCCCTGAACGTGCAGTCGGTCAGGGCCGGGTTGCTCCTGTTATTATTGAGAATCCCACCGCCGCTCTCCGCCGAGTTCCTGCTGAATATACAGTCGGTCAGGATTGAATAGCTTTCGTCGTTGTTCATCCCGCCGCCGCTCCTCGCCGAGTTCCAGTAGAAAGTGCAACTAATCAGAATTGGATTGCTGTTAGGTTCGTTAGACATCCCGCCGCCATCCTGAACTACCGAGTTCCCGCTGAAGGTGCAATTGGTCAGCACTGGATTGCTTTCCCAGTCGTTACTCATCCCTCCTCCACTCCAATATGCTGAGTTTTCACTGAATATGCAGTTGTTTATTATTGGATTGCTCGCGGTGTTCTTCATCCCACCGCCGCTATTGAAGATTGCTAATTCGTCATTCGGATTGTAAGCATTGCCTCCGCTAATAGTAAAACCATCCAATATAGCACTCTCATCACAATAGTGCGAATTCACAACATGATAGCTGTTCTCGGCCCGAGCAGGCTCTGCCAGTAAATCGCAAGGAGCGTCAACTTCCACATCATCTCCGTTCAAATCACCGCTAAGTATCGTTTCATATAACTCAATATCTCTTGCATTCGGGTCCGCTTCGCTAAAGCCTTCATATCCGCCTTTGAGAGTTACACCATTGATTAGGTGGAATGTTGCTTCTTTATCACCGAGCCAAATTCCGGCCCCCTGGTCAGGCTTGTAAACACCCTGAGCCACTCGGATTTCTACCGGCTTTTCCACCGCATTCGCGTCGGCCAGAGCTTCCTGCAGATAGATATATGCATCCGCCCAGCTTGAACCGTCATTCGCACCGGCTGCATCATCATTAACATAGATAATTTCCCCCATAGCGGCTGCGCCGGAAAATAAGATTGTGAAAAACAAGAAAATCGCTATGTAGATACCTGAATCATTCCCCTTGGTCATTCGAACACCTCCTCACAGGATTTGAGTGGTTGTTGAGATACTAATGAATTTTACCAAACCATTTAGGTTTTTGTCAACATTTTT
>CAZJIR010000329.1:0-3824 GCA_964546095.1 uncultured Pirellulales bacterium | reverse complement strand
ACCTGTCGGTCCTGGAAGCCAGCCGAATTATGGAAGATGAAAACATCAGGCGACTTATAGTTCTGGAAGAGGAAAAGGTGGTCGGTATCATAACACAAACCGACGTTGTCCGAGTTCTGACATCTTACGGCATGTGGAAGAATGTCTCGGAACTCATGACCTCTGACGTGGCTAATATTCCCAGTTCAGCAACTGTAAGAGAAGCTGCAAAGATGATGGCCTCTAGTGATATTTCCTGTCTGGTCGCTACAGATAATGGCGACGTCGTGGGTATCTTTACCGAACGAGACCTCCTCAAAAGAGTCATCGCCTTGAAGCGAAACCCGACCCAGACCATTTTACAAAACGTAATGTCCTCTCCGGTTGTGAGCGTACCTTCCAACTATTCTATTTCAAGTGCCAGCAAGGTGATGGAAAAAATGAAAATTCGTCGCCTGCTTGTTATGGAAAACAAAACTCTCCTTGGAGTTGTAACTCAGACAGATATACTTAAGGCCGTCAAAAACAAACTCCAGGAGGAGGAACAAAACTACATCAGGCTTCTGAACGAATCACGTAACTGTATATACATTACTGATTTAGATAACAATGTGACCTATATTAATCCTGCTTTAATGAAATTGCTGGAGGTCACTGACCCGAATGAGCTTATAAACAAACCTTTATTGCCGGAACAGTTCTGGGACAACCCCCTTCAGCGAGATTTGTTTTTAGAACAATTGAAAAAAACAAGCGTCGAAATCGAAGAGCTGACTCTAAGAACCGCAAAAGGCAATAGGTTATTCATAACTTTATTCTCAACATACACTAAAAACATCAAAGGCCAAATTAATGGCAGCCAAGGTGTTCTTTACGATGTCACCGCGAAAAAGGAGTTGGCAACTCTCAGAGAAATGGAACATCAACTCCGCAGCAATGAGGCCCTCTTAAGAGCAACTCTTGAATCTACTGCTGATGGTATTTTGGTAGTTGATGAAAATGGCCAGGTAAGCCACATGAATAACCGATTCGCGAAGATTTGGGATGTTCCCAAAAAGCTGGCCGAGCAACTAAACGACGAAAGATTATTCGAACATCTTGCCTGCAGGCTGGATAATCCACCAGAGTTTCTTGCGAAGCTGCAAGCTTTTTGTCCCGTAGATGATGAAAGTTTCGATACTTTGTACTTAAAGGAAGGTAAGATTCTGGAAACATATTCCCTCCCCCTGATTCGAGAAGGGAGATTTACAGGACGAGTTTGGAGTTTTCGGGACGTCACCAAACAAAGGCAGGCCGATGAGGAACTGTGGAAAGCTCACTATGAGCTGGAGATACAAGTTAAGAAACGAACGGTCGAACTGACACAAACAAACGAAGCTCTACAGTTACAAATCGCCGAACGTAAAAAGGCAGAGAACACTCTGGAAAAGCTCAACAGGAGCCTCGAATCGACTATACAAGAACTGCAGCGAACAAACACAGAGCTTAAGGAATTCACATACATAACAGCCCACGATTTAAAAACACCTTTACGAGGAATTGGAACTCTGGCTGAATGGTTATCAAAAGATTACGCCGATAAGTTTGATAAACAAGGTCAAAAACAAATTGAACTACTCGTCGAAAGAGCAAAACGAGCAGACAAATTAGTAGATAGTATCCTCCGGTATTCCAGCGCCGGCCACGCCAGAGAAAAACAGAATTGGGTGGATTTGAATAAAGTATTATCCGAAATAATTCGTGAAATTGACCTGCCGAAAAATATTGAAATAACAATCGAAAATGAACTCCCTGCCCTGACATGCATAAAGACGCACATAAGACAGATATTTTATAATCTACTGAATAATGCAATACAACATATGGACAAGGAAAATGGGCAAATCAAAATCGGATGTCTTTGTCAGGAAGATTTTTGGAAATTCAGTGTCACCGATAATGGTCCCGGAATCGACCAAAAATACTTCAAAAAGATTTTTAAGATATTCCAGACGCTTTCGCCACCGAATGTAGCTAAATCTACCGGCCTCGGCCTTTCGATTGCAAAAAAGATTGTTAACATGAACGGCGGCAGAATCTGGGTAGAATCAAAGCCCGGTGAAGGAAGCACATTTTTCTTCACACTGCCAAAGTTAGAAATACCCCAGGAAGTTTCTGCAGTGCCCGCTTCGGAAAACGCAAAATAGTCTGTTTCTGCATTTTTCGACTCTCACATCATTAAGTTAACAACGCATGAAATCCTCAAACTACTTCCATGTGTAATAATAACAGCTATGACTTAATGCCGGAATACCACGAATTGCATTAAAATGCCCTATTGCAAACTCACTTTAAATATTTTAAAAAATATATATTGACACTTCTTCTATCCGACGTTTTAATTTATCCGTTATCGATATGTCGAGTTGTGCATAACCAAAAAAAAAGTACCTTGCGGAGAAGCTCAGATGGGTAAGAAGGAAGAATTAGTTCAAGCCGTTCTTAAATCCGCCGACAGTGGGCAACAACCGGACGACCAAAAAAGGTTAACGTGTGCCAAGGCCTTCGAGCTGGCAAAAAACTCAGAGACCGAAATTATCGAGATTGGCCGCATATGCAATCAACACAATATTAGAATCTGTAAATGCCAGCTCGGCTGTTTTGTATAAAATTAAGGAGGATCCGAATGTGAAGAATCTCAAGGCGAAATTCAAGCTCTGGCTAAATACAAGAAACATAGAAGGGGTTTTTGGCGATGGCAAATGGCGGCTGCTAAAGACCGTCGAAAGCACAGGGTCGTTAACCGCAGCCAGTGAGTCGCTGCATATAAGTTACCGAAAGGCCTGGGGTGACCTAAAAAAAGCACAGGATGCCCTGAATGTGCCTTTAGTGGAAAAATACAGAGGCGGCATCCTTGGCGGCCAAACTACTTTGACCAAGCAAGGCAAAAAATGGGTAAAAGCTTATACGAGATTTCACAGCGACATCGAAAAGGCAGTAGAAAAGGCTTACCAAAAACATATTAAGGCACTTCTGTGATGATAAAAAAGAACTGGTTCCTATATGAGTCTGCTTTTAGCCTTATCGAACTACTGGTAGTTATCTCTGTGATAGCCCTGCTAATCGGTCTCATCTTACCGGCACTGAACCGCACCAGGGCCATTGCTAAACAAACGGTTTGCCAGAGCCAATTACGGCAGTGGGGATTGGCCTTCGAAATTTATGCAGCCGAAAATGACGGACTTTTCCCCCACATCGACGGCCGCGACCGCACACCGAGCGATCCACAAACAGACATAGAACGGGCAGATTATTATTTCGGTTGGGTCGATGTGCTACCACAACTGATGGGAGAAAAACCATGGCGAGACCACGATTACTGGAAGCGCCCCGGCATAGGCACTGTTTTTCAATGCCCTTCCGCAAAACTTGCACCGGATGAAAGTTATAAATATAGACCCAGAAGGAGCGGCTATTTTTCCTACGCAATGAACTCCTGTCTCGAACTTGACGAAAACTGCTGGCCACCTCACGGATACACAGGCAACGACTGGCATATGCCCAGCTTCTTAAAAACAACAAATATAAAGAATCCCCCAAGGTTAATCCTTTTATTCGACCAACTGCTCGACCCGGAAAAGGGTTATGGCGGCCAAATAAACAATCCTACTGCTGGAAAGTATTGCGGCAGCTACCCCAAGGCCTTTAGTGCACGCCACGCCAAACCTGGCGGATTACTGGGCGGCTCTATCCTGTACTGCGACTATCATGTCGAATGGAAAGCCACTGTATGGAATCCGGACTGGCCAGAAGATTTAGAAGTGCCGCCTATCGGTGACCCAGACTGGTATCCTTAAGACAAAAAA
>CAZJIR010000328.1:0-3830 GCA_964546095.1 uncultured Pirellulales bacterium | reverse complement strand
GTGAGAGTAACCGTTCATAAGTTAATTTGTATTCATTAGGAAATACCGCTTCATCTAACATGTTGGCGTGTTGACGCCAGATGTCGTTTATTCCTATGAGGATGCTGAGTATATTGGGCTTATGGGCGAGGCAGTCTCTTTTCCATCGGCCGTCCAAGTCGCGAATAGTATGGCCGCTGATGCCTTTATTGATGATTTTGAGGTCGAGCTCGGGATATTTCGCAAAAAGCTGGTTTGCCGCGAAGTGCACATAGCCGTATCCGAGCGGTCTGTAGGCCCTTTCGCGCCTGCCGGCGTCCGTAATGCTGTCGCCGATGAAAACAATTGTCTGGTTTGGCTGCAAATCTATCTGAGATTTCATATTCTCCAATTCATCAGTAATTTATTATGTTTCTGAATGCGAATCTTATCAGGTTTGACTTGCCTATGACAATCTATTTTTTAGCAATCGATAGGTAGAGGGAAATCAAGGCAGGTTTTTAGGCCGTAGGCCGGAATATCAGTCTTTTACAACCACGTAAACATAGTAAGTGTTGGAATTGTCCATTTCTCCGCCGCCAACAGCGTCATTGTCACACTTGGGTATGGTTTTGCCTGTAAGCATCTTGTGAGCTTTTCTTTTAAGCTCTGATATCCAATTTTCTTTGAAATGCTCGATAAGATGTTTCTCCAGTTCGTCAATCTCTGTGCTATCACCGGACTTGTGGACAGACGCTATTCTGTTGTATGTATTTTTATACTCAGAATTGAATCTATCAGATAAGTTTTGCCCGGTCTTACCGATTTTGAAGTTCGAACATTTAGAAACGATATCTTGTATTTTCCTTATAGACGCATTTCTGTATAGTCTGTTATTCATATATTTACCTCCCATCTTTTCCAACAATCAACCCAAAATAGGATGACCGACCTTAGTTTTTCATTACTGGAGCAGGCGAATTCCAAAATCTCGGCATTTCCTTTTTGCTAATTTTCAAAAAGGTTTCTGCTTCTATTAAATACTTATCAGCCTCATTGAGGTAAGGCAACATTTTTTCACCTGCATCTGAAGAAAGTTCTTTATCTGCATAGTTTTCAAGGTTGATTCCGAGACTTTTATCTTCTTCAAAGTCAATCTCGTAGCTTTCATCTCTGGGCGAATCTCTTAAATTATCCTCATATATTTTGTGAGCCTTATAAAGGGCTTTATAGGCATTCCATAAGATAATCGCTACATCGGTATTTGGAAGTTCTTTGCTTTCGTCCATCTGAGATACATTACTCAAGAGTTCCCCTATTGTTGGAGGGCTTTTCCGATGCACACAGCATTCCTCGGCATCTGAAAGCAAGCGATAAGCTTCTCTGAGAAAACCCCATACAGCACCTTCAATTGTAAAGTGTTTGCGGAACAATCGGTGGTCATAATTAAAAGGCTGTGGTGGATAGACGTCTTTATATTTGCTATGGTATTTATTCAAAATCATTTTATAAAACTCACTGGGTATATCTTCCTCTGAAGCCAAGAGTTCCTCTTCACTTTTAACAATCATAACCTTTTCACTCGGAAGACCTTCCGATCTATCATAAGCCAGATATTTCCCTTGTTTTGTAGCTTGAATATAATCCTCCAAGAGGCGAAGTCTTATGAAATACACTTTCTCAGGAAAATGTTGTTTTATCCATTCTTCGATATTATCCAGCATAAGCTCATCCAATTCTTTCAGGCATTTATACCACCCAGAGCACCATTCATTTTCACTAAGATTCTCATATATTTTGTCTTTTCTATTCAAATCAAAACGCTCTCCAATACCTTTTGCTTCTAAAGTCAGACCTAAAGCAAGGTTTTTCTTTTTGTCAAATTCATCAAGAGGTAATTTTGACCAAAGAGTTTCCCCATGAAGATAGGCTAAAATTTGAAAGCTATCCTTTAGAATGATTAGTTTTCTCTTTTTGTCGAAATAAAGGTAAAAAACCAGTGCCGTTAATCCAAATCCGACCATACCCGATAACTCACTTCTTGGGTCGAACTCTTCGCCAGATTCACCTAAGGTCAAAATTGCCCACCAGGGGGAATCACCGACAAAGAACAAAAGTTGGTACACACCTAAGCCAAATATTAACCAGAATCCCAAAAATAATAAGACTCTTGGCCAATATTCTTTCAAGAATTCCCATAGTTCCGTCATTGCAATTGCTCCCTACAATCTTTTTTCTGATAGTACTTCACGACCTTTTTGTGGAGGTTTCGCAAGGGCAGCGATAGCATAAATGAACAACACAGCACAGATCATATCTATTGGCTGCCAAAGTTCTCGCGAGAGGTGAATCGGAATCAACGGATTAAACAGTAGTGCGATAAAGCCAAACAGGCAAGTCGCCCATATCTTTTGCCAACTGTAGCCCATAAACGCTATATAAGCAGATACGCCGCAAACGACGAATCGAAGTAGTTGATAGTAACCGTAAGGCCATGGTGCTAATGCCAAAAACAACATTATGGCTGCAATGATACATGGGATGAGGTGCGGTCTTTTTTCTAATATGGTTTTGTTCATTAAGATTTAACCCTTTCGGCGAAGTGGTGAAGGTCTGGTGCCGGTGGGCCTGTCTCGCCAATAAAAATAAGTACCTACGCAATATTTATATATCGGCTGGAGAGGGAGGCGGGTTTAGAAGGGACTTCTGGATTCCCGTTTTCGGGCCTGTTGAAAAAGTCGAGATTGCTTCGTCGCTCGGCCCTAAGGGGCAAGCTCCTCGCAATGACACAAAGTGCGTTTTCAGGTCATTGCGAGCTTGTGCCCAAGGTGCGATTCGGAGAATCGCGCGGTCGCCGGGATGGCTTACGCCACAATCTCAAGACGTCCATTTTTAACTTTGGCAATAAGCCCCTTCGCGGGAACGACCCTCTTTGAGCAAGGATACGTAGAGTTGGCGAAAAGAACAAATCAGCCGGGGTAAGAGCCTTTAATTATATAGCATAGCAGGTTAAAATATCTTCGTTATGAGCAGTGCAAAGAAACAAGACAGGAACGAGACAATTCGCGAAAAGATAAAAGAGTTTCCGGCCGGGCCGGGGTTGTATTTTATGAAAGGCCCTGGTGATAAGGTCCTTTATATAGGGAAAGCCAAGAACCTACGCTCGCGGGTGGCGAGCTATTTTCAGCCGGGTGGTGATTTGCTGTCATCACGGGGGCCTAAAATCGTAGAGATGATAGGTAAGGTCGAGACCGTTGATTTTATTGAGACGCCAAACGAGGTCGATGCGGTGCTCAAAGAAGCGCGGCTGATTAAAGATATCCGGCCGCCTTATAATACCGACCTTGTCGATGATAAGACTTTCCCATATATGGAAATAACAACAAGAGAGGATTTTCCGGGTGTATATATTACTCGGAAACCACAATCGAAAGGCAGCAGGTTGTTCGGGCCTTTTGCCAGCGCAAAGGACCTGCGGGCTGTTATGGTGGTGCTGCAGAAGATATTCAGGTTCAGGACCTGTAAGCTGGAGATTAAAGAAAGTGATACGAAGCGCAGGTTTTTCAGGCCGTGTTTATTGTATAGCATCAAGCAGTGCGCAGCTCCCTGTGCAGACAGGATTGATAAGCCCCAATATAAAAAGATTATAACAGACCTTACCAAGTTTCTGCGTTCGAAGCGTTCGACTATTCTGCGGCAGTTGAGAAAACAAATGGCTGAGGCGGCTGAGGCCTTCGAGTACGAAAAGGCCGCGATGTTTCGCGACCGTATCCGATTGATTGAGCGACTCGACCACCGAGGCACTCCAGATGAAGACATTCAGCCGGAGGTCTTTGCGGAGTTGGGGCACTTCATGCAGACCGTAGCGCCGG
>CAZJIR010000327.1:0-3839 GCA_964546095.1 uncultured Pirellulales bacterium | reverse complement strand
CGGCTGTATTCCTGTAATGTCCCTGCATTCGCTTCATACTGAAAAAGATGTGGTGTTCGATACGAAATTACTTGGTACCTGGATTGAAGACCCCAACAAGCCTGAAGCTACATGGGAATTCAAACGCATTGATGAGCCGAACAATGCTTATAATCTGGTTGTTTCTGATGATGATGGTGAAAAAGGCTCGTTTGTTGCGCATTTGGTGAAGTTGCAAAACAAGCTCTTTTTAGACCTTCGCCCTGATAAGCTTCCATTTGAATCGGATGACCCGAACGAGGTGAAGTGGCCATTTAATTCTATGTTTTTAATTCCCGCTCACACATTTATTAAAATAGAATCCATTGAGCCTCAACTAAAAATGCGATTAACACAAAATGAAAAAATGGAAGAACTGCTCGCAGAAGACCCCAATGCAGTAAAGCATACAACAATTGATGACAGGCTCGTTCTGATTGCATCTACAAAAGAACTGCAGGCATTCGTACTTAAGTATGCCGACGACAACAGAGTATTCACCGACGAAACCATCATGTCTCGCAAAGAAACCAAAGACCCAAACGATCCAAATTCCACTTAGCCCATAGTCTCCCTAAAAAGGAATCGGACATCTCAGGTAGAAAATGTAATTTACTCCACCAGTGGGGGCTATGCACTTTTAATCTGCCTGTGCTTTTTTCTGCAGAGCCAATTCGTTCCACAGAGCTTACTTGCTTTGCAGTGCACCATTTATCTATTTACATAATCTGTATATAATGCGTGGCCATACCTCGCGGCGCATAGTATAGCTTAAGACACAACTCGCAGCTTCACCTATACGCTCATTAAACAACCGCAGCAAACAGCCCCATCATAAAAAATGAACTCGAAACATTAAAAGCCATACCTCGAAGCGCATAGTATAGCTTAAGACACAACTCTAAACGCAGCTTCATCTAAACGCTCATTTAACAAGCGTAGCAAACAGCTCCATCAAAAAACATGATATCCAAGCATTAAAGGCTATACCTCGCAGCGCATAGCATAGCTTAAGACACAACTCGCAGCTTCACCTATACGCTCATTCAATAACCGCAGCAAACAGACCCATCATAAAACACGATATCCAAGCATTAAAGGCTATACCTCGCAGCGCATAGTATAGCTTAAGACACAACTCGCAGCTTCACCTATACGCTCATTCAACAACCGCAGCAAACAGCCCCATCATAAAACACGATATCCAAGCATTAATAGTATGGAATGCTACACAGCACAAAATAAAACACCAACTATAGGCATGTGAAGCGGCCCCACTAAACAATCTTAACATTAAATCCAGCAAACATTCCCAACATATTAACAAGCCATACCTCGCAGCGCAAGGTATAGCACACGTAAAACACAAGGGATATTCAAGCCATTTACAATCTCCGAAAGCGGCCTTATCAACCAAATAGAACCAGGGTCTTTCAAGTTGTGAAAAGTGCAAAATAATCATCCGTTGTTTGCCTGCGCACTCACATCAAGTCATATCATACCATAGCTTCTTTATAACTTAATGTTTATGCGAACTTTTTACGACACCTGCGAACTTTTCCATTACCGATACAAGCATTTGCCATTGCTGAATATTGTCGGCAAGCACTCTGTGTCCTTTCGCGGTTAGACGATAGTATTTACGACGCCTGCCGTTTTTAGCTAAACACTGCTTTGACGATATAATTTTTCTTTTCTCCAACCGATGCAACACCGGATAAACAGTTCCTTCACCCAGATCCAACATACGATTAGAACGCCCGCTCAACTCTTTTACAATTTGGTAGCCATAGCTCGACTCGGCCTTCAAAACAGCTAAAAGCAACGTTTCGACATTACCGTCAAGTATTTGTTTACGCAACCGCTTCATTATCATAATGCAATCCCCTGAAAACCAAAATCCAACAAATACGCCGTTCAAATACAACAAAATTATACCCTACAGCAAAGACCACATGATACTTTACAGCGCATAGTGTTTCTACCAAATAAAACTGTTTTAAATAACCTGATTTATCAAAATTGACTATTCCCAAAAACCGTACTTTCAGGTATCATAACGGCTGATTGACTTGGAAAGGTATAACCTGAAGTTGATACTTACTTTTTTCCTGCTCGATAATCTTTTAAATTTATCGGTATTGGCTAATGGCCGAGAGAACAGAATTTAGACGTTATTTGGTAAACATCGATTCTATCTCCACGCACCAGCTATTTACCGATTGTCTGGTGATAGGAGCCGGCATCGCCGGCCTTCGTGCCGCCATCGAAGCGGCCGAGCACTGCAATGTCATCATAGTTTGTAAAGGCACCCAGGAAAACAGCAACACCGCCAAAGCCCAAGGCGGTATTGCCTCGGTGCTTGATAAAGCGGACACATTTGAGGCGCACATTGCAGACACTCTTAAGACCGGCTGCGGTATATGCGACGAAAGTATAGTCGAACTGGTCGTTCGTCAGGGACCGGAACTGGTAGACCAATTACTTCGCTGGGGCACTGAATTCGACTTGATTAAAGGGCATATCGCCACAACGCTCGAAGGTGGACACAGTCACCCTCGTATTGCCCATGCTCATGGCGACGAAACCGGCCGGGTAATTGCAAAAGCACTTACAAATAAAGTCAAACAGAGTTCTAATATAAGAATACTGGAGAATTTTTACGCCATCGACCTGCTCACAAACGACGAAAATAAGTGCGTAGGAATTGTGGGTCACGACAATCGCAGAGGCCCGCAGATAATCTGGGCCGCTAACACAATTCTTGCTTCCGGGGGGGCAGGGCAGCTCTACCGCGAAACAACAAATCCCGAGGTTGCAACAGGTGATGGTATTGCTATAGCTTACAGGGCAGGCACAGTGTTACAGGACCTGGAATATCACGAATCCGCCGAGCTTGCACCGCGTGACATTGTCAGCCGGGCCATCCTATCCCAGATGCTAAAAACAGAATCAACACACGTCTATCTGGACGTTCGACATTTCGATAGGACGTATTTTACACAACGATTTCCACAGATTAACGAACTGCTCAAAAGTTTCGATATTGATATCAGTCGCGACCTCATTCCCGTCCGGCCAAGCGCACACTATATGATAGGAGGAGTTAAAACCGACAGCTCGGCTAAAACAAGCATTGAAAACCTTTACGCTTGCGGAGAAATAGCTTCCACAGGCCTGCACGGCGCAAACAGACTCGGCAGTAATTCCCTGCTCGAAGGATTAGTATTCGGTAAAACAGCCGGCCGGGCAGTTTCGCAAAGCACAAAGGCAGGCACTGCCCATATTAAACACCCTTCGATAAAATATCAAATACCACATTCGGACCGCACCCGTTTGGATACCGTCGATGTCAGAAACTCTCTTCGGGCTCTTATGTGGCGAAACGTCGGAATTACACGATGGGGACAAATGCTCGCTGAGACCCAGGAGATTATCAAATTCTGGCAGCGGTATGTGATGGATAAAATCTTTGATTCACCTCAAGGCTGGGAATGTCAGAACATGCTTACCGCATGCCTGCTTATGGCTCAATCAGCCGAGATGCGGCAGGAAAGTCGGGGTGTCCACTTCAGAAGTGATTTCCCGAAAACAGACGACAAAAACTATAAAAAACATATCGAAATCTCAAAGAAATTATCAGACAAGTAGTTGCTTAAACAACATCGAACTCAACCATTAAAGCAGCGCAAAACTTACTCTTTTGAATCCCCAACAAAATAGACAAGTGTAATATAGAATTGAACAGTGTTTGTACGGCTTCATGGTTGCATATAGTATTATGTATCGTGATTCCTACGTATATATTTTGCATCAAGTTG
>CAZJIR010000326.1:0-3884 GCA_964546095.1 uncultured Pirellulales bacterium | reverse complement strand
ACCGACGCCGCCACGCTTCATAGTTTTGGCCCGAATTGTATTAAGTAAATTCCTGCTTTCGGGTAGGTCTGATTGTTCTATCTGTACGCCTAATTTTTCTGACCAGAAGTCCACAAGGTCCTTACCTTCACCGAAGATTTCTTTGGCTTTGTGGGCGTACGCAAGGCAAATGTGTCGTTCTGTTGCATTGCCCGCCGGTGTTAGAACGAGCACATCTTTTTCGTAATCCAGTTCAGCCGGTTTCAAGTATTTATTTACCCGGCCCATTAGGTCCTGATTTCTTTGCTGAGCCATTGTCTTAAGATTGAGTAGAAAATCTTTTTGTTCATTTGGAACGTTCGAGCTTGGGAATCCAACTCCCATGTGGTATGAGATACCCGGCTCACCGGGTGAGTTGATTACTCTTTCGGAAAATTCCGGCACGAAGACCCGTGTCTCCAGGCCGGCACACGCCTTAAGACCGAGCATTTTAGAGGCATCGAGAAATTCTTCCAGGGCATCCAGCACATCGAAATCCACCACTTCAGCAACAGCTAATCCGGCCTTGCGTGCAAGCCATGCGAATTTGCTCGGCGAATAACCGTAGGAATTGTAAGAAAAGAACGTATGGCAATGCAGGTTGACATCTGTGCCTGCTTTGGGTAAATCTATTTCGTTCGCACGGACCTTTTCGCATAGCTCCGTTAGTGCTTGCTTTCTTTGGCCCGGGTCGAAACTATCAAGCTTTCGTTCAAGCTCTTCAATCAAAACTTTCCCCATTTGCTGTTGGTACTTTCCTTAATATACTTATGTTTTGTGCACTTTTTTGTATTGTTCGTCCCAGAGTGAGGAGTCCTGCGGCTGATATTCTTTAAGTTTGAATGAATTACGGACAATTTCTCTGGCATGGTCTAATGTCTTTATCTGTCTGGTTGCTTTGGCCTGCAACAGGATATTGCCGCTGGCCGTGGCCTCTATGGGACCTGTGATTACTTTCTTGCCAAGGGCGTTGGCTGTGAACTGGCAGAGCAGCTCGTTTTGAATGCCACCGCCGACAATATGTAATATCTCAATCGTGTTTCCTGTGGTATCTTCGATGGCTTCCATTACGGAACGATACTTAAGAGCCAGACTTTCCAGTATTGTTCTTATCATTTGTCCCTTGTCGTCGATTGGTTTTTGGCCTGTTTCGATTAAGTAGTCATTTATTCTTTGCGGCATATCTCCGGGCGCGAGAAATTCACTGTGGTCAACGTCGATATGAGAGGCGAACGGTTCGGCTTTCTCTGCCAAAGCTGTCAATTCAGGATAAGACAAATCGGTCCCTTCTCGCTGCCATTGTCTTCTGCATTCCTGTACCGGCCATAGTCCCATTATGTTTTTGAGCAGTCGAATTGTTTTTTCAACACCCCCTTCATTTGTGAATTCATATTCGAATGTTTTATCGTTGACAATAGCCTTCGGGATTTCGACACCCATAAGCGACCACGTTCCGGATGAAAGATATGCCCAGTTACTATTTTGCGTGGCCGGAACAGCGGCGACTGCCGAAGCTGTGTCATGCGAACCGATAGCAATGACCGGGGCGGACCCGCAGCCGAGTTCTATTCCGACTCTTGTGGACAACTGGCCCACTACCGTACCGGGACTGACAATCTTCGGCAGGATGTTGTTCGGCAAAGAAAGTTTATCTAAAACTTCTTTCGACCATTGGCCTGTTTTCATATCCATAAATTGTGAGGTGCTGGCAAGACTATATTCTGCGAAAATCTTGCCGCAAAGAAAGTAGCTGAACAAATCGGCAATAAAAATAAGATTCGTGGATTTGGCCAGGGCGATTGAATTATTCAGTCGCATCGCAAGCAGTTGATAGACGCTGTTCAACTGCATAAATTGTATGCCTGTATTTTCGTAAATTTCACGTTTACTAATCAGCTCGAACGCCGTGTCCATCATTCCGTTGGTTTGGCTGTCTCTATAGTGATAAGGATTTTCAACAAGTTTTCCATCGACGTCCAGCAGACCGAAATCTACGCCCCAGCTATCGACGCCGATGCCCCAGATTTGAGCGGTGGCCGCCTTTACGGCTTTTTTTATGCCGGTTTTGACTTCAGAAAGGAGCTTGTTAAAATCCCAGCGTAGTGAGCCGTTTTCTTCTATAGGCCCGTTGCCGAAGCGATGGATTTCTTCGAGGGTAAGCTTGTCGGCCGAAACCGAACCGAGCATTACTCTACCGCTCTCGGCACCAAGGTCAACGGCGATATATTTCTTTATTTCCGCCATCATCAACTCCTTTTTATAGATATTTAGACCTGAAGAGATGATTTTATACCCCGGATTCTTTGACATTGCAAACCTAAAAATATAGGCTCGAATGATTATAAAAGATTTTATGCGGAATTTTCTTGACAGAAAGATTAGAAAATGTATTATAAATTTAACACCTTTCATTGCGTCCTAAGACCTGGAAGGAGGAAGTAAAATGAGATGCTTTTATTATCTGAATTTCTACAGTTATTTACGGTGGTGGTGTTCACAAATATCTGCTGCGCAATAATAAAATGGCGGCTATCTTTCGAAAGGACAGAAAAATGAAAAAGATGATTCTTGTGAATCTTATTGTAGTGTTCGCTATACAATCTTCAGCATTATCAGCAACGCTGCTTGTTCCGGATGATTATCCGGGCATTCAGATGGCAATCGGCGGGAGTATGGACGGAGATACTATTATTGTTGCACCGGGTACGTACTATGAAACTATTAACTTTATGGGTAAAAATATTGTTCTAACCAGTACCGACCCGAACGACCCTGAAGTTGTGGCCGGCACTATTATCGATGCCGACGGCGATGGTAGTACGGTTACTTTCGAAAACGGAGAAACCGCCGCAGCGGTGTTGAGAGGTTTTACTATTACCGGTGGATATGGAACACGAAATGATGCAGCAGGTTCCGGGATTCTCTGGGGCGGGGGTATCTATTGTTTTCTGGCGTCACCTACAATTACATGTAATGTGATTGCCGATAATCACGCACCCTTCGATGAGGGGACAAACCCGGATAATGCTCGGTATGGTTACGGATCAGCGATCGGTGGTTTAGAAACCGCTGTGATAATTACGCGAAATATCATAAAGGATAACACTACTTATGCCGGCGCGGGAATATTTATAATAGGGGACCCTACGATAAGTGATAATCTCATATATGATAATTCAGGGGTTATCGGAGGGGGGATTATATTGGCCGGAGGCAGCCTGATCAATAATACATTCGTAGGTAATGATGCGAGCTTTCAAGGAGGCTCTCAGATAGGTGGTAACATTCTTGTTTTATACGACCCTGGTTATCCCAGCATGCGGATTATAAATAATGTAATCTGTAATGCCAGGTCTGGTGGCGGGTTATTATTTTTCGGTGGCGATTTGTCGGCAGACTCGGTAGCATTCAACAATGTTTGGAATAATAATCCGGGCGATTACGGTTTTTTTAGTAACCAAACGGGACAGCTTATTTGGGGCGGCCAATACGAGAGAACAGGGAATTACGGCAACATTTCTGAAGACCCGTTATTTGTTGACGCCGAGGAACACGATTACCATCTTCAAACCGGTTCTCCCTGTATAAATGCCGGAGATCCGGCTTCTATTGTAATGCGAGACCGGGAAGATTTTGACGGGGAATCCCGGGTATATGGTGGAGCAGTTGATATTGGGGCGTATGAATATAGAGGTTATGTCCCACCCGTTGCCGATGCCGGCCCGGACCAGCATGTTGACATGCCTCGACAGGCCACTCTTGTAGTTACTCTTGACGGTAGCGGCTCGTTCTTTTATGAACTCTGCAGTGTCATGGAATATAGCTGGGAACAGGTTGGCGGTGAAGCTGTGGTGATGAACGATGTT
>CAZJIR010000325.1:0-3892 GCA_964546095.1 uncultured Pirellulales bacterium | reverse complement strand
TCAAAATAAAAACCGTAAAAGGCATCGATGACTATGCAATGATTGCCGAAGTAGTAAGGCGCAGATACAAGTATGCTTTAAAGGGAGAGGAACTTTGGCCCGACCTTATTCTTATCGACGGCGGCCTGGGTCATTTGAGGGCTGCTGAAAAGGCACTGATAGAAATGAAGGCGCCGGCGGTTAAAATAGCATCTATTGCAAAGAAGCAGGAAGATATTTACTTACAAGGAGACAGCCAACCGTTAAGGTTGGCTGCCAATTCACCTGTTCGCAAGCTATTGCAATATGTTCGGGACGAAGCCCATCGATTCGCTCAGCACTATCATCATATTCTGCGAGGTAAAAGTATGCTGAGAAAAAACGCTGCCGCACGCGGCCGCAGAAAAGCTTAAACTCTAAGCTGGCTTTTCTTTACTGATTGCTCGGGACTTTTTTCCTGTTTGGTTTTTTGCTCTTTTATTTTATCAGAAGAACGTTCAGGCACTTCGCTCAGGCGTTTCTCAAGCTCTTCTATTCGCTGCTGTAGTTTCTCCATTTGCTTTTCGATTTTTTTGAGCATTTCTTCGTCGCTGCGATCAACATGTTCCTGTATCCTGTAATTAAACTTGTCATCCGGACTGAACTTATTGATGAAAATCTTCTGGAGTTTATCACTTTCAGGTATAACAATTTTACTGGAAATACCTCTACTTTTTTCGGATGACTTTTTAATATTTTTCAGGGCATCCTCAGCGACCTTGCGGTACTTTTCGGGCAGCTTGTCTATTTCTTTTACTATTGTTTTGTACTCGGTGTTACCAATGCTGACTGTGATTGTGGTATCTTCGTCATCGGGGTCACCTTCAATCGTGATTGAGTATTCTTCGCCGTCAATATGGTAAGTGGAATGATGCATTTGTTTGGTAAAGCTTTTTAAGATTTTATCGAGTTCAGCTTTAACTTTCGTTTGTGGATCCTGCGTCAAGATTTCCGTCCAGTCTTTGTCTCCCGGTTTAAGCCGAAAGATTTTCCCCGGCTTCCATGACTGAATAATATCCGGCTCAGGAGGATATTTCGGGTCTGTTTTATATTCTATCGGTTCGAGCTTGAGCTTAATGTTTTTACGTTCGCCCAGATGGATAATCTCGAGTGAAACTTCTGTGCCCACTCCGGCTTTTTGGACCTGGTCAACAAACTTATCGAATTCGAAGTTTTCTATTTTTTTACCCTGAAAGCTGATGATGATGTCATCCCGTTCGAGACCGGCTTTATCAGCAGGACTGCCACTTTGCACATTCTTTATCCTTACGCCCTGGTCAGGTGAAAGGCCCATGTGTATGATTAACAAATCGGGCAGGGGAGCCGTATCCAGTGACACTCCGATGTAAGCACGAGTATCGGTTGATTGCGGCTCGGCGTTTAGTGCTGTTGCAATTGAAAACAGAACCACACAAATTGTTAGGATTACATTTTTTGTTTTCATAGTTTTCTTCTTTACCTGTACCTGTAGTGTTTCGTGTTACTTTTTGTACTATAGGCCCCGTTCATAAACAGCGGGCCTGATTATACTTTCCCGCTGCCCTTCGATGAGCCACTGGTTTCCGGTTTCATCAGTAAAGTTGTACCAGCCAACATTACGTAAGATGTTTTCAGCGCTGTCCGGTGGCTGTATTATTTGGGTCGGGCTTTGAATATAAGTTATATCCTGAGAGTCCTGTGCGACTGCAGTTCGCAGTGTCGGTTCACTCGGCGGCGTTGAGTGCTCAATGAGAGTAAAGTGTAAGGCGTAGCCAATTATCAGTCCGGCCGCCAGACCAGCGGCAAACCGCAGGTGACCTCCTACTTTTATCAGCCGGCGCAGAGGAGATTTGGAGTGCTTCTGCCAGGCCTGCTCAAAGATTTCGTCGGCTGATTTTCCGGGTTCGAGAATCTCAGAGGAGATTATTTCGCGACTGTTTTGATGGAGCTCCTGCAGTTGTTCGAGAAGTTCTTTTGCGTTGGGGTTCTGCTCTAACTCTGTTTCGAGCACATCTCGTTCACCCGGGGAAATTTGGCCGTCGAGATATTTTCCAATCAGGATTTCAAGCGTTTCATCTGTCATATTCATTATTCCCTTACTTTATTTTTATCTTTGCCTGTAACCTGTTTATAAATCATTCGCCTTGCCCGCACGAGCCGGATTTGAACGGTTGTGACGGGGATATCGAGTATCTCAGCAATTTTTTGATACGTTAGCTCATCAATGTGTCCCAGTACAAAAACCTGGCGATATTTCTCGGGCAGCAGCTTTATTGCCTCAAGTATTTGCTGGTATTGTTCCTGTTGTTCCAAATTTTCAAGTATCCTTGAGGACTTCTCATCGGCCTTGTGTTCTGAGATTTCTTCGTTCAGCAGGATTGTCCTTTGCGTTTTTTTCCGGCTGTGCTTTAATGCCATCCGGCGAGCCAGGACAGCCAGCCACGGCCGAAACCGCTCAGGCTGACGCAGAGAATCGATTTTGCTAATTACCCGAACACATATATCCTGCAAAACATCGTCGATATCCTGAGTATTATATAGAGTGCTGTAAACTAATCCTTTAAGCCACGTCCAGTTGCGCCTGAACAGTAGCTGCATAGCCTCCTTATCACCCCGTTGTGCCGCACAGACCAATGCGGGTTCGTTTTTCTTGCTTTCTATTATCATATCAGGCCTTTATTATATATAGATACTCAGTGAGCACAGTTCATACATAATTTGTGGAGTTTTTGCGGGAATTTTAAATACGCAGGCCGACTGAGGAAGAGTGTCGGTTTTAAACGGTCTTTGGGATTAGCGGCCTTAACCTTATCTGGAGACAGGTTTTAGGGACATGGGGGGAAAGCGCCGGGGAAACGAGCATCCTGTTTTTTCCAGCCGAGCATTTTTAGGATTTCAGCGGGAAGGGGGGCTGCAGCAGCAGAGGCTGGAAATGCACGTAATAATTCATAATTACCCAATACAGGGCTCTTGAATAGAGGGCCATAATAATTTGTAAAAACCTTACTGTTGGCAGAAAATTCCGGAAGCAGTTTGTGCAAATCTTCTGGTGACTTGAGTTCCAGTGGGTGATTTGCGGTAGGGGCCGGACTCCACACAATCAATGGTTGTGAGTCTGTGCTTGCCTGTCGTACGTACACATTGTTGTCGAGTTTTTTAACCTGGGGTTGTTTGAGCCTTTCATATAAGGATGGCGTCTGCTGAATCTGCAGAAGAGGTCTGCGGAACTGTTCATCCGCTGATAGCAGGTTATTGACAAATTCGTGTCCATCCCTTTCGTCGACGTCGGGGCCTGTACTTGGATGCCAGCCGAAGTGGTCACCTACGGCGCTTCTTGGTGTACGCTGAAATTTTGCAGCGCTGTTTACCAGAGTGTTCTGATATGCCTGCACGTCACAACTGTTAAGTACGAAAATGCCGGTGCCGCAATCGACAAAGACGTTTCCTGCGCAAATGGCTCCCTTTGAGATTTCGAAGAAAAATCCATTGTCGGTCCGTTCAATCCAGTTGTTGTAGAACCGGCCGTCAACGCCGCCTACGTCGTACCAGACACCATTTGAATTCGGATGGTCGATGACCAGATTGTCCCGGCAGGTGACGCGATAACATTGATTAAATATTTTCACCGCCGCAGGGTAGTATCCAGTGATTTTCTCAATATTGTTGCGGGCGATGATATTTTTTTCCAGCAGTACATCGGACGAGCTTAAAATGAAAATCCCTTCAGTGCTGGTATCACTCACCAGACAATGACGTATTGTTAAATTATCTCCTCTGAAATAGCCGGCCACTCGGGAACAGAAAGTAATTGCACAATGCTCCAGAGTCATACCCACCACGTCCTTTCCATGAGTGGACGGATCGGATAAACCTACCGGGTCCTTTCCTTCAATTT
>CAZJIR010000324.1:0-3910 GCA_964546095.1 uncultured Pirellulales bacterium | reverse complement strand
AGTTGATTATCCAGGCTCTGCTCCAGCCCGTATGCCCGCCGCCGTGCTCGAGGCGATACTCTAATGATTTTCGTGCCGCCGTCGCCATTTCCGGTGTGCCATTTACGGTAATTTGTTTCCCCGGATACAAAGCGAATAAATGTGAAATATGCCGATGGCCCGGCTCAGGCTCTTCAAACTCTTCGTTCCACTCCATTAACCTGCCATCGGAGCCTATCATCGGACAGGCTAAATTCTGGATAGAAGCCTTGGCCTCTTTGGTAAACTCATCTTCGATTCCGAGAACTTTGGCTACCTCGATGCAGTTTGTAAAAAGGTCATGGATAATTTGCTGGTCCATAGCCGGTCCCATAGTGAGGCTGCATGTCTGGCCGTCTGGTGTGCGGAAAGTATTCTCCGGTGATATCGATGGGCCGCACAGGAGCTTGCTTGTTTTCGGGTCTTTGACAAGATAATCGAGGAAGAACTCGGCGGATTCTTTCATAATAGGATAAGCCCGGCTTGCTAAAAACTTTCGGTCACCGGTGAATGCATAGTGTTCCCAGAGATGTTGACAGCACCATCCGGCCGCGGTCGGCCACATGCCGTATTTTACATTTCCGCTGGGGGTGGTCCACCACAACGGGTCTGTTGTATATTGGGCGACAAAGCCTCGACAGTTATAAACATTCCTGGCGGTCCTTCTGCCGCGAGGGCGCAGTTTGTCCGTGAGGTAGAAAAACGGTTCGTGACACTCGGAAAGATTACAAACTTCCGCCGGCCAGTAGTTCATCTGGATATTTATATTAATGTGATAGTCGGAGCCCCATGGTGCTTTGATGTGGTGATTCCAGAGACCCTGTAGATTTGAAGGCATACACCCCGGCCGGGAACAACTGATTAAAAGGTACCGGCCGAACTGAAAATACAAAGCTGCCAGGTCGGGGTCATCGGCGCCTGCCTTCACAGCCTGTAATCTCTGGTCTGTTGGTTTCTCGGAGGCCGGTGTGGTACCAAGGTCTATATTGACGCGTCTGAAAAGCCGTCGATGTTCGAAAATATGGTCGGCTTTTAATCGGGCATAGTTTTTGTGACTGACTGTTAGCTGTTTCCGGCAGGTCCGGCTAAGGTCTATCTTGAGCGGTTGATAAGGATTACTGAAATTGTAGTCGGTTGCAGCCACCAGTAAAAGTGTTGCTGCGTTGGCATTTTCTACTCGCAGTCCTTCAGTGATCGTAGTCAATATTCCGCCTTCGGGAATAATTTTCAACTGTGTCTCGAACTTGACACCCTTTTGTTTACCATCTATTGCCGCCTGGCCTTTCATCACAATGCGGTCCGGAGCTGCAATTTCGACCACGGCATTCTCAGGGCGGGACAGTTTCGCATCAAATGTGATTTGGGCCGGTCTATCAGATGACAGGCGAACGACAATGCAATTATCAACAGGGCTTGCAAAAACCTCGCGAGTGAATGTAGCATCGTTGGTACGAAATCTGACGGAAGCAATCGCTGTGTCGAGGTCAAGCTCGCGGTGGTAATTGGTTATAGTTTGGCCGTCTTGAAATCGAAGATGCAAATCACCGAGCGTCTGATAGCTGCTGCGAGGCCCCTGCCCCATAAATTTCTGCTGTATCAGTTTTTGAGCCTCTGTATATTTACCTTCGAAGATTAAACGGCGTGCCTCGTCAAGGTGTTTGTAAGCGCCTGCACGGTCTCGCTCAACCAGCTCACCCGCCCAGACGGTATCTTCGTTGAGTTGTATTTGCTCGGTTTCTACTGTGCCGAACACCATCGCTCCCAGCCGGCCGTTTCCAACGGGCAGCGCTTCGGTCCATTTGCCGGCGGGCTTATCATACCATAATTTCAGGTTATGCCATTCTTCTATGCTGTACTTGCTTGTTCGAACGCTGGGCATCAAACACCCTGCAATAAGAGCAGCTCCGACAAGTAATATCGATACGATTGTAACTTTTAGATTTTTCATTTTTTCATTATCCTTTTCAGAGCAGGAGAAATTGTTAATTGGCCAGGATTGTGTATGTTCGATTAACCCTTGTGTCGAATTCGACAACGTTTTTTTCGGGCATGGAAGTTTTAATCATTTTGCCTTTGCAAATTATGCTGACCGGCGTACTTGTGCGGAGTCTGCACTTTTTGCCCAGCATCGAACGGATTGTTGCGGTGACAAGCCTGTTGTTTTTCCAGTCAATATCAACCTCGAATCCACCGCGTGCTCGCAAACCTTCGATTTGTCCAATTGGCCAGGCTGAAGGCAAAGCCGGCAGCAGGTGAAGCTCGCCCGCGTGACTTTGCAGCAGCATCTCAACGATACCGGCTGTGCCGCCGAAGTTGCCGTCAATCTGGAAAGGCGGATGGGCGTCGAACATATTGGGATACATTCGCTGTGGCGTCAGCAGAGAGCTTAGCATTTTATAAGCATGGTCGCCGTCCTCGAACCTCGCCTGGAAATTTACCTTCCAGGCCATAGACCAGCCTGTGCCGCCGTCGCCGCGATATTCTAATGACTTACGTGCAGCGGCGAAAAGCTCTGGTGTCCCGCGGCGTGTAATCTCTTTGCCCGGATGCAGGCCGAACAGGTGTGAGACATGTCGGTGCTGGTCGTCCGGGTTGTCTTTGTCTTCGAGCCATTCCTGGAGTTGCCCGTGCTTTCCAATCTGGTTAGGCGCGATGCGGCTGCGTAGCTCGGTTAGTTCTTGACGGAAACTCTGGCCCACACCGAGGATTTCGGATGCCTTAATGCAGTTGTTAAACAGGTCACGGATGATTTGATGGTCCATCGTTGGCCCGGCAACGAGTCCGCCGTTTTCCGGTGAGTTGGAAGGAGTGCTTATCAACCAACCTGTATTCGGGTCTTCAATGAGGAAATCGACGAAAAACAACGCCGCCTCTTTCATTATCGGGTATGCCCGTTCTTTAAGAAATCTCTTGTCACCGGTGAAAAGATAATGCTCCCAAAGATGCTGGCATAGCCATGCCCCGCCGGTCACCCAAATGCCGTGGTTTGAATGATTGATTGGTGCTGTACCTCGCCAGATATCAGTGTTATGATGAAATACCCATCCCCGGCAGCCGTAGTGTGCCTGCGCGGTTTGGCGTCCCGACTTAGCCAGATCGTCAATCATATCGAACAGCGGCTCATGGCACTCTGACAGATTGGTAACCTCAGCCGGCCAGTAGTTCATCTCAGTGTTGATATTGGTTGTCCACTTGCTGTCCCATGGTGGATTAAGTTGGTCGTTCCAGATACCCTGGAGATTAGCCGGTTGCGTGCCCGGCCGGGAGCTTGCGATAAGCAGATAACGGCCGTACTGGAAATAGAGCGATACTAATTGCGGGTCGTTTTGTTTGGTGAAGTTTTCGATGCGCAGGTCGGTTGGCTGTTCTATTGCCTCGGTCGTCCCCAGGTCGAGCGCGGCTCTGCGGAATAGCCGTTGATGGTCTTTTATATGTCTTTCGCGAAGCTCCTTATAGCTTTTTCCCTTTATCGCCTCCAATACTTTACGGCAGCGCCTTGCCGGAACGCCGCCAACATCCGCGAAGTTCACATAGCTTGTTGCCGCAGCTAACACCAGTGTTGCTGCATCGGCTTTCTCCACATATATACCATGCTCATCATTTGATACCTCACCTTTTTCCGGAATGACTCGCAGCCGGGCTTCGAATTTCAACGTGCTCGGCCTTGTGTTTTTTGTTTGCCTCTCTGTGTAACCCCCCACCTGTCCCCGCAGTACCAGTGTGTCTTTTCCCTCGGGCAGACTCTCCCACTTTTTATGTGGTGTTTCCATCTTCGCATCGAAAGTGATTCTGCCGGGCTTATCACATGTCAGACGTATCGCTATTACCTGGTCCGGTGCGCTGGCGAACACCTCACGGGTAAATTTTGCGCCTCCCATTTTATAGCTTACTT
>CAZJIR010000323.1:0-3924 GCA_964546095.1 uncultured Pirellulales bacterium | reverse complement strand
TAGCGTGCTGGCTCAGGCGATAATTAATACTCGCAATCGCATAGCCATCCGCAAGATAGGCAAGCGGAACACCACCGTCCTTACTGCCCGCAAGCCAAGCGCCACCATGAATCCAGATAATGAGCGGCAGTTTCTTTTCAGTTTTCGGCAGATATAAATCGAGCTTCTGCCGCTCGTGACCATTGGTGACGTAAGGCAAATCGCAATGAACGATTGTTCCTTCAGGCAATCGCCGGCGCATTGATTGCCGTGGCTGTTGTGCGATAGCAACAGACAACATAACAACGAGAATGATTGAGACGAAGAGCATGCGTGACTTCATTAGTATTTTACCTCCTGTTGGAATCAAGTGAAATTCACGTTTTGATATTAATTGTCGTACAGCACCTTTTACTATTAAGTAAAATAGACGAATCTATTTTCACTTCAACTTTTTTATCCAGTAATGCCTCGAATAATGCCACCTGAAGACCTTTGCAGCAATAGTTACAAAGTGATTTCGGAGGGTCGGGACATTGTGCATAAGCGCATACGCAGGTTGGGAATTTTCTGGCCGTCACTTTGATTCTGGAATTTTTTTTATCATATTCCAGCTTTTCCCAGTATCTGGAATTTCCATCGTTCACCCAATCGAAAAACCTATCAATATCAGGCTTGTAGCTTTTAATCCATTTATCCAGATTTCTCGAATAAAAACACTCATATCCAAGATTGCTGAATATCTTTTTGCTTGTGGATTTATCAATATTCTTTTCAATGAACTTCAGGACTTTCATTATCTGTCCCTGATGGACTTGGTGAACCAGTTCGTTTTTTTCCGGTTTCTTCTGTCCATCAGGTTTCTTTTCCTGGCTATATGCCGGTTCGGATTGAAGCAGAAAACTACCTATCATAGTTGCTAAGCCGCAATCGAAGCAGCCTCTTATAAAATTTCTTCGTTCCATTTTATCCCCTCGTTAACAGGCCCCTTTCCTTATTAAAATTAGAACAAAAGTCGGAAAGATGAGCAAGTATTTTCGTTGAAATAATCTATCGAATGCAATATAAACTGAGCTTATGACACGCGATTTTAGCAAGGCAAAACGAATAGTTATCAAGATTGGTACGAATATTATGACGAAAAAAGGGGGCATAAACAGCGCCTATGTTCGTCGAATTACCAGTCAGATAAACACTTTACTAAAGACAAACAGACAGGTTGTTATTATTACATCGGGTGCCATCGGCATGGGCCTGGGACAGTTGGAAAAAGACAGGGCCAGGGACATCAAGATGCGACAGGCCTGTGCAGCTATCGGGCAGCCTTTACTTATGGCTGAGTACAAAAAGTCATTCACACGCTATGGAGTTACAGTCGCCCAGGTATTGCTGACAGCCGAGGTGCTCAATAACAGGAAAACATATCTGAACCTTCGCAACTCCATTGAGACTTTACTGAAATTGGCCGTCGTGCCAATCCTGAATGAGAACGACAGTGTAAGTACCGATGAAATAGGCTCGGCCTTCGGCGATAATGATAAATTAAGCGCGCTGGTCGCCAGTAAGCTCGATGCGGATTTATTGATTATGCTAAGTGACATCGACGCCCTTTATGATAAGAATCCACAGAAATCCGCCGATGCCAAATCGATACATACTGTTTACGAAATAACCGATGAAATTATAAAAAGCGCAGGACCAAAGGGCAGTGCATACGGTACGGGTGGGATGAAGACTAAAATCGAGGCCGCTAAGATTGCCTCCAACGCCGGCTGCCGAATAGTTTTAGCAAACGGCAGAGTGAAAAACGTTATCGGCAGGATTATTGCGGGTGATGAGATTGGTACTGTATTCATGCCCAAAAGGAAGCTGTCCAACCGTGCCAGGTGGATTCTCAACAGCCGTGCAATCGGGACTATATTTATAGATGAAGGTGCAATGCGAGCAATAAAAGCCCGTAAAAGTCTTCTACCCAGCGGGGTAACATCCGTAAAAGGCACATTCGAGGCCGGTGATGTCGTTATGCTCAACGATAACGCCAAGGCGGTTACAAATCTGAGCAGCACTCAACTGAAATCTCTCGCAGGCAAACATAGCTCCGAGATTCGTAAAATTCTCGGCCCAAAACACAGAGATGTCGTAGCAATACCAGAAGATATAGTAATCGTAGATTACTAAGAAACAGCTTTGAGTTTTTAGCTCTCAACTTTAAGTTTTTTTTGTTACCACAGGGATTTTGCAGGCCTTATAGATAACAGAAGCAGCGAAAAGTAGACAGTAAAAAAGATGTTTGATATTATTTGAATTCTGAAATCAAGACTTATTTATTGATTAGAAAAAGTGAACTGATTCAGGAGAGATGCAAAATGAAACTAAACAGACCTAACGAAACTGCTCTTTTTGTATTGATGATTGTTATAACAGTTGTGCTTGTCGGCTGTGTTGCCACCGAAAGCAATGTGCATTACAAAGGCGTTGATAGCTCACATCTGCGGCAGATAGAACGCGGCAGCACGACAAAAGACGAACTTTTAGCAATAGTCGGTGAGCCCACCGAGGAGCGCATGACCGAAGATGGGACTGAAATTTTAAGATACGCATGCAAAGAAACAAAGGACAGCAAGTTTGCCATGTTCCCGCCACCGATTGCCATCGAAGATAAAAAGGAAAAAGAACATACCGTTGCATTCGAGATAAGAGACGGTATCGTACAGCGATACTGGAAGGAAAGATAACCTTCTTATTGATTATTAGGGTGTATGAGAAAATAAATACTTTTAGAAACGACACATCCCCTACAGCGACACGAGGCCACATTCAGAAATGATTATTGTTACCGCTTGTGCGGGAATGTCAATATTAAGGATAATTGATTAAATATTGTTATTTCTTTTTCTTGGCTTTCTTCTTCTTTGTTGTCTTCTTCTTTGTTGTTTTTTTCTTTCTTGAACGACAGCCACAAGTATTGCACATTTTCGTCTCTCCACTCGTGGTATTAAAATCTAAAATACGCCAATAAAACAAACTAATACATCAACCATATTAATTGGACAGAAATGGGAAAATCAATAATATTTTAGGGATAAGCAATAAGTATTTTGCATTGACAAAAATATGGTGATTGTCGATAATGTTTGGTTAATAGCCTGAGCCGGAGTGGCGGAATTGGCAGACGCGCGGGACTCAAAATCCCGTCCTGGCGACAGGGTGTGGGTTCGATTCCCACCTCCGGCAATAAACTCACCGTCTGTCGCTCGAAGTTCGCTGCTCATCAAAGAAAGCGAGCGTAAAATTTCCCCTTGGTATATTGATTTTACAAAAATTGGTTACAATGCCGTCTCTGACCTCGAAGTAGAAAATTGTGCGTTCTTCTTTTTTCTCGCCCACACAGAAAAACGGGTCTATCGAAAGGCTATTGTCAACCTTCTTTAAATAATGATATTTTAGAATCTGCGAGCCATCAGGCGTTCCAAATATCTCGGAGGGCTCACCCAGTAAACTAATCAGCCATGACTTGCTTGTAAGGCCATCTTGTATCTGCCTTAAAACCTGGCGTCCCGCCGGAGGTCCATTGCGACCATATTTAATGTCAGAATGAGCTGAAATACAACCGGTGATAATCAGCGAAATCAGAAGAAACAAGATAAAAATACGAAGACATCTTATAATATCCGGCCTGTTTATTTTCTTCATTTGCTTGTCCATCTTAAATAGTTTTTCGGCTAAAACAAAATCGCTGATTAGCTCTTTTTTGGAGAAAAACCGTGTTTTTGATTATGCCAACTTAGGCGAGCACGTGTAAGTGTAAAACCGGATGACTATTTAGTTAGCTACAAAAGGAGAGAGTTCCCGGAGCTGGTTGACGATACCCGGCATTTTTTCGATTGTGAAGTCAACCTCTTCTTCGGTGATGTACCTGCTGAGGCTGAAACGAATCGAGCCGTG
>CAZJIR010000322.1:0-3928 GCA_964546095.1 uncultured Pirellulales bacterium | reverse complement strand
AATGCGCAAGTATTTATAAAAAATCGCGCAAAATGTTGATTGCCGAGGGGTTTGCTTACGCCCGAACGTAGGGGCGGTTCGTGAACCGCCCAATTCAAAAACCTTTTTGTCATTCCGACCGAAGCGATGCGAAGCATCGCGAAGTGGAGAAATCTGGCATACGAAATTGCATTGGTACATGTAAAAAAGAGGGAGGTTTACAAATCCCAACTACCTAAATACTTAATACCGAGGCGTAGCGCAGAATCTCAACTCCAATCATAAATCGAAAAGTCATTCCGAGCTTGCGAGGGGTCTTAATGAATCCGGATGTTATACATTGCTTTCATTGAGTTTCTGTTGGCTCGAAAGGATATCCTTCAGATCAATAAGTGATTTAGTGTCCAAGTACTGACACCACGTAATGACCGCACAGGAAGCCAATACAATTTCAACTAGAACCATCAATGGCTTAAATACCGATATCATTACAATGCCATCTAGTACAGCAACCAAAGTGAGTCCCACCGCGATTACCAGTTGAATAGTTACTTGCGTTTTAGTTGGCCACGTTCTCATTATTACCTCTCTAAAGATGGTAGTTAACTATGTATATATGCTTTCCTATAATATCCCGAACTTTTAGTCATTCTAAGTAGTCTCGCTCGCTGTTATACCAATATAAAATACAAACAAGTTTTGCCCTGTCAAGAAAAGATAGGTAATTTCTTAGATCCACCATCAATAATAAATACCAAATACTAAATGCTATATACTAAACTATCCCCTATACCCTGTTTTTATTTTTTCCTTTTGCCTTTTTACTTCTAATTCACCAATTCGCTAATTCTCTAATTAACTAAAATTCTTTAACTTTTTACTTCTAATTCACCAATTCTCTAATTCCCTAATAAACTTGCTTTCTACCTTCGGTTCGGTGCTATTTCTATTTACTCCGTCTTTTACAAGACTGCGTAACACGGTACGCACCTCATGCTGGCCTTCGGTAGAAATAGAATATAATTCCCTTTAATCAATAATCAATTGAAAGGGGCCGGTTCTATATACGGCCTTTGCCTATGACACATTTTTCCTGAATGTTTCGATTGTTTCCACCAGTGGATGGGGAACGCTCGAGGCGTGAAGAAATGGTGAAAAAGCTCAAACAGTTAAAGGGAAAAACAATTCTTGAAAAGAAAAGAATTAATTGTAAAATCATTGAAACTGGAGTTGACATCGTCTCCTGATTTAAAGGCATATTTATCTCATTTTTGCTGAAGACATACGATCCAATGAATTCGAAAGGAACCGAAATGAGCTTTCTTCTGTCACAACGTCTCGCGTCCTCCTGGTTTGGTTTTATCCTCGCAGCTCTTCTTCTGGCATCTTCGCCCGTACAGGCCCAGCCCTCGGGCGGTCCTTATGGCCCGACCCGACAGACCTATGAACTCCCCAAGGCCGCCCACGTTTTCTACGTGGCACCTGATGGTAATGCGGATGCTCCGGGAACGGCACTGGACCGGCCCACAAAACTGGAGACCGCCATCTCGAGGGTGGTGACCGGCGATGCGATAGTGCTCCGCGGCGGCACCTACCGCACAGGTAACCTGATGCTGAACCAGGGTATCACCATGCAGCCCTATGCGGACGAACAGCCCGTGCTCAAGGGTACGCGCGTGGCAACCGAGTGGCAGGCCCTGCGCAACAACGTCTGGTGCACGTCGTGGAAGACGCTCTTCCCGGCGAAGCCTCTCGGTTGGTGGCGCGGCCATAGGCGCACGCCGCTGCACCGCTTCAATAACGACATGGTCTTCATCGACGGCGAGATGCTGATGTCCGCAGGCTCGCAGGACGAACTCGATCCAAACTCGTACTTCATCGACTACGAAAAGGGCCAGGTCTACATCGGTGTCGACCCCACGAACCAGCTCGTTGAGATTACCGCCTTCGACGGCGCCCTGGTTCGCACGACCAGCGACGTCCACGGCAAGACAAACGACCGCAAGGGGCCGGTAATTCACGGGATCACCTTCACCCAGTACGCGCGGCGGGCCATTGAAATCGAGGGCAAGCGGAGCTTCGGCCCAATGGATGAGCCGACCGACGAGCCAATCGGCCTTTCCGACCCCGCCACATACGGTAAAGAGGTTACTGGCACGACGCTCGATAACGTGACGATTACCTTCTGCTCGCGCGTAGCCGGGTGGTTCCGCGGCGATGGTCTTATTATCCGCCGTTCCCTGTTCAGCGACACAAGCACCGAGGGCGTATACGTGATCGGCTCTTCCGACGTGCTGCTCGAGCGTAACATCTTCGGCCGCAACAACATCGAGAATATCTCTGGCTATTTCCCGTCCGCGGTCAAGATATTCAACCAATCTCACCGCGTCACCTGCCGCGATAACTTGGTAATCGACAACCCGAACTCGAACGGCATCTGGTATGACGTTGGAAACCAGGATGCTGTCTTCATCAACAACCGGGCCCAGAACTGCCTCATCGGCTTCTTCTTCGAGATATGCAAGGGGGCAATCTGTGCCGGCAACGTCTTTGTGGACTGCGGCAATGGCATCCGCGTTCTCAACAGCTCGAACGTCCGGGTCTGGCACAACACCCTGGTCAACTCCCCGGCCTCTTTCGAGCGAACGGGGCGCAGTGCAGCAGCCGACCACTTCGGCTGGCATGCATCCACCGGCCCGGACGTGGACCAGCGGGATGGCCACGTCTTCGTCGGCAACATTCTGGCGGCGGACACCGGATTCACCAGGCCTCTGCTGCGATTCAGGCAGAGCAGGAACTTGTGCGATAGACTCGCCAAACCTCAGGTCACCCAGTTCGACGGCAATGTCTACATCCGCGCAGGTGTCACCGGGGAAAGTACACTGCTCGTCTGGAGCCCGGTGGCAGGCGACAATTGCATAGTCCAGTTAAAGACCCTCGCGGACCTGCAAAAGCTGCACCCGCAGTTCGAGGCACACGGCCGCGTTCTGAACCTGGACCTCGGCTCCGTTTTCAAGGGCCCGAAGCTTGGCAGCTACGAATTGATAAGGGACCTGAGACCGACTTTAGCTGTTTCTGTGCCCGATGAGATAAAGGATCTGCTCGGCTCATCCGGGCAGAAGGTCCTCCTGCCTGGTGCCTATCCCTTCCTGCCCTAAAGGAGCCCTGTGAAAGTTTTTCATGAATGTTTCGATTGTTTCCACCAGCGGCTTGTTTTCTCTCGGCCTGGACTTGTTCATTCTCTTTTTGATGTTGGTCATTACATCGGGTAATATTTCATGCAGGCGAATAGATTCAGGTGATTTTTATAAGGACCTACAGAATCAGGCTGCGTTTTCCTTTGAAAAAATTTCATAAGTCGCCCGTTTTGGAAAAACCGCCCATACACCTCTAAAAAGGCCTTTTTGATAAAAATTTGCTTTTCTAAGATTTTTTCCGTAAAAATACTTGACTTTCGCATGAATATTACGTACTATTTGTACAGATATATATAAACGTACAAAATGTATGTAAAAAGGTGCTGTGCAATACGATGACAACTATAAAAGTAAGTGAATTTCGT
This sequence comes from uncultured Pirellulales bacterium, assembly GCA_964546095.1. Taxonomy (GTDB): domain Bacteria; phylum Planctomycetota; class Phycisphaerae; order Sedimentisphaerales; family Anaerobacaceae; genus NIOZ-UU13. The sequence goes on along the minus strand of CAZJIR010000322.1, from coordinate 387 downwards.
TCAGAGATATCGGATTATGCTAATAAGGTTGCCTATACGGGAGAACGGATTTTTGTTGAACGCAACAATAAGCCGTTATTCGCCGTTGTGCCAATCGAGGATATACAACTGCTTGAACAGCTTGAGGACCAGATGGATCTGGAGCTTGCGAGGGAAGCACTGAAAAAAGGCAAGTTTATCAGCTTCGATAGTCTCAAAAAAGAGCTTGGATTATAAACATTGGTAGTTGATGGCTAAATCAGGGAAGATTTACAAGATTAATATTGCAGATGCGGCCGCTGATTTTATCAGGAGGCAGACCAAAAAGAATCAGCGACAAATCATGAAGAAAATCTCCTCTTTAGCCGAGAATCCTCACAGCAAGGGGGACACAATAAGAAGCCAGCC
>CAZJIR010000321.1:0-3928 GCA_964546095.1 uncultured Pirellulales bacterium | reverse complement strand
GGGTGCATGTCATAATTGTAGGTAGTTTTTTTCAGGCTGCCAGAGGCTTCTTTTGCCATAGTTGCTCCCACCTTTTGTTCAGCCAGGTTATCCGCAAGGCTAATATAGATGACGAGCCCAGCCGATTCCATATCATTCCGGATTGCTTAAGACGTTTACCAACAACATATTTGCACGCACCTTCCACCGCACCGGAGCCTATATCATAACCTTTTTTACGAAAGATATCGTAACGCATTTGTTCTTCGTTAGTCGAAACGTAGTGAATCAAGGTGGATATTGCCTGGCGTTTGGCACCCCTATATTTCTTGCATTGTTTTTTCAAATCATCCAATAACTTTTTTGTCCAACCATCCCACAGCAAATCTAAACGTTGATGAACCCATTTTTCGGTCGCTTTTGTACCTTCACCAAAAAGTGTCTTGCCGCAATCCCATATATGACTGCTTGCATGATACCAATCTATGATAAAAGTAGAACGACCAAAATGTTTACGTCTTTCGTTACGAATCCAGGCAGCACCATCGCCCAGGAAAATGACTTCTTCAGCTTGGAGTAAACCGCAGCGACAAGACTCGAACCAAAGATGCCAGCCAAAAGTTCCGGAATTATCAAACCGGCCTACATAACAACTTCTCCTGGCCTTACGCTCATCTTGCCAGTAAATCACACCTATCTTGGACTCATGCCAACCGTCAGTTTCATGCACTGTAGTGCCATCTGCGGCTATATACAGTCTCATGGGTGTTATCCGGGCCATGGGAACGTCTCTGTTGTTCCGGACACTGACCAAATCCTCATCCGCCTGTTGCAAAACCACCGCGCCGACCTGATGCGTCAACCTTTCAATCGTATTAGCTGAAACCTTTTGGCCAAAAACTTCCCTGATCTTTCGGGAGACTTGCTCGAAACTATCGTCCACTGCCAGAAGGCAACAGGCTTTAGCCAATCCCGGACTAAGTTGTTCTGTCCCCAGGCCGCCGGCAACATCATAAGGAAACAGGCTCTTTTGACAGTCAGGACAATGATAATAAGCTCGCTCGATATTTATCCATCCAAAAAGAGTGTGAATACCTCGGCGGCGATGCTGTACAAACTTCATTGAACCTCCACATCCACAAGCCATTGAACTGCCCTTATAACCGTTTGGTTGACGATTAACTGTTCGTTGCAATAATCCTTGCTCCAGTAACTGCATCTTCTCTTTTACCAGTGCCTCCAGCGCTGCGAGGTCATGCCGTACTAATGCAAATTCTTCGCCGAAATATTCTTCCAATTGCTCCAAAATTTTGGTATCCATAATTTGTGCCCTCCATAGCAAAATAGTAATTGTTGATATTTTCTCTATTTTGCCTATAAGGAGGGCTTTTTTCTACCTACATTTATGACATGCACCCGTGGGATTAGAGAAAATACTGAGCCGGTCTAACATCTTAATGGCTTATTAGTTGAAATCCGTTAGGGATTGTCCTTAAACAAACGGGGCTTACACCGAATCAATCAGTATAAGCCCCAAATTGAATAAACACCTGCTATCTTTACATTAACCTTAAAGCCAAATCATTGTACTGGCTCTTCAACCGGCCGGGGAATATACAGCCGAATGTCGTCAATATACACGACACCCGAACCACCAGCTGTTGTCGTATCACCCCTGGTGCCGATACCGATAGCAATATTGTCAACGTCTGTCAGGTCTATGCCCTCGTCGGCAAAACGCTGCAAAGGAACAACAAACTCCGTCCAGGCAGGTATCACGGTTGCGTTGGAATCTTCGTTATAAACGACAACGGATTCACCGCCGCTGTTGGAGATAGCCATATACATCGGCTGAGGAGAGTTGCTGATTATACCGATATCCTGGTTCACCCACTGGTCAGTGACTGTACCGGTGAAACTAACGTTAGAGAATACACCCTCACAAACCTGACTTGCATCATGTGAGGTCACTACCAAACCCATATATATAGGTAAACCCATATTAATTCTATCTGCACTAAGCTGCGTCCATGAGCTGCCATCAACTGAATAATAGGCTATAATGTTGCCGGCTATGTCACGGTCCAGTCTCACCCACAATGGTGCCGGGTTGTTAGGTTCCGTAACGTCTTCACTCGAGCCTTCGGCCAACCTGCGCAACTGGAAGGAAGCAGACTGGTTGGGAGCAACTATCATCATAACATGCGGTGATTCCGGCTCAAGTGTATCTCGAATCATAACGCCCGCCTTGGCCCAGTCGTTCGTATTGCTCACGCTCTCGACCTTTGCTATAATCGAGCCGGCGCCGGTGAGTTCTCTATAAGCGAAGTGGAATTGGTCAGAAGTGTTCCAGATATCCGTCCCGGAACCGGTCATCGTATAGGTGCCGGCCGGTCCTTCCACGAAACTGCCTGCATAACCAAGATAACCTCTAAACCTCAGTGACAATTCTCCGACCCCCTTAAAGGTCCAGTCACGCGTCGAACTTAACGTCCTCTCCACCTCTGAATATTTCATATCGTTGTCGTAGAAAAACGGCATCGACTGGTCGCCGCTGTGAACAATACTTGTCTCTACGAAATGCTCATCAGCGTTAAAGTCCGGTTCAGGATAACCCGCCGTGCCGCCGTTTGTAGTTGTACCCCAGCCGTCAATCCACGTATCGAATATCCTGTCAGGCGGGTAATCATTATAGTCCTCAAAGTCTTCTACAATTAAATACTCATACGCCGTAAAGCTCCAGAGTTCACCTTTCCAGGGGCTGTTCGGGTCAGCGTCATTAATCTCATCAATACGCCAATAGTAAGTCCGGCCTAATTCATATTCCTCGGTTGGGGTATAGCTGTTCGCATCCTGCCGGCCACGATATATCCCCGTGGTATCGGATATATCAGCATTTTCGACGGCAGCCTGGTCAATACCGAAATACACATCGTGCAGGACTGCTTTGTCCCCGAACGACCAGTTAATGAACAACGGATTTTCCACAAGGTCCACTTCTGCTTTATTAGTCGGCCTCGCGTTCCAGGCAAGGTCCGGGTTATCTCTCATGGTCTGCTTGACCTCATCCTGTGTCAGTGCACGGTTATAAATACGCACATCGCTCAGCCAGCCGTGCCATCGCTCGTGAAAATCGGCGCTTACGATGGCGTCACCACCCATATAAAAAGGATTTTCGTCGACGCTATTTTCGATAACAATGCTGTCCGCTGCTACACCGTTGCGATAATAGGTCAGGAGTGTGCCATCCTTCACCACGGCCTGATGAATCCAAACACCACCCACCAGGTCCTCGATGTCCATCGTCCCCACATCATTTGTTCCGTTAGGGCCGCCGCCACGATGGTAGTATTCGAATTCCTGTGGCGTGAACTTGATGAATTGGAGCGGCTCCTCGGTGCCGCCAAAGCGATTACCCAGTATCACGTCGTACAAATCATTTTGGTCGGCGTGCTGTTTGGCCCAGAAGGTCCAGGTAAAATCGATTTCCAAAGTCATAGCCGGAATCCAGCCGGCGTCGACGTACGCGCCATCGGTGTCGTGTCCGTTGAAACTTATGACCATACCACGTTCTGGGTCAAAGTCCCAGACTGAACCGTTTGGACCCATACCGGCATCAGGATTGTGTATGGTTCCATGGTTTTCACTACCGGACGAGTCAAAAGCGACAGCACCTTCGCCGTCATCCAGCTTCCACCAGCCGAGAAGGTTGGGGTCAATCTCTTGCGCCACGCTGGTGCCGACAAGCCCCAATATTAAAACAACGCAAACAAAATAAAGAGATTTTCTACACATATTATTCCTCCTTCAAACATTAAAAATGGATATTAATTGAAATGCAAAGTCCCTGCTTTTAAGGCACAAACTGCACGTTATAACTACCCGGCTCATCCAATAACTCCTCCTCTACCTGAAAAACTTCAAAACACTGCACCCCAGAGGACCAGAA
>CAZJIR010000320.1:0-3966 GCA_964546095.1 uncultured Pirellulales bacterium | reverse complement strand
AATTTAAAACGTAATATATCAAACTATTTTGCCCTATCAGAAGTACCGCATACGCGTACAGAAGCTTATCACCGAATCGCAGAATGCAGCCCGGAGTGTATTCGCTTTCAAGCATGTATCTGATAAGCTGCGCCACTAAAAGTGTAATCAGCCCGGGCATAATGAACTCGAAGACAAACGATGCAGATGCATATATAAAATTCTCTGAAGCGTGTGGCCAGCCAATCGTACCTGCCGCATCACGTACAGCCAGAGTTACCGGCACAAGCAGAAAAAACCAAATAGTGCCGCCACATATTAGCACCCACCCGAAGATTCGTGCCGCCAGGCAATAAAACTTTAACAGCCGCCTGTTTTTTTCAATGAATTCATTCATAATGCTATTGCTCCTTTCTGATATATTTATGTTGTATTTTCAGTTGTATTTCATGTAATTATACATGATTATCATTATATAATCAATGAAAAAAAGAAGATTTTGAAAGATTTTTTATTGCTATAAGAGTAAATAGTCAAATTTGACCGGTGGTTAGATACTACGATGTGAGTTTTCGTGTGATAGTAGTCTTTTTTTGAGATTCATCCCTCCGGGGGCGGTGAAGCCGCCAAGTTTGCCGTCATTGCGGACCACACGGTGGCAGGGGATAATCAAGGGCATTGGATTTTTAGCAAGTATGCTGCCAACGGCCCGGCTTGCGGTAGGCCGGCCTGATTTTTTAGCCAATTGCCCATAAGTTGTTGTTTGGCCGAATCCAATGTTCCTGCAAGCGGCCAGAATAGAGGTGCCGAACGGACTAAATCCGTCGGGAACAAGGGGAATATTCCTGTCAAAATTCACACAGGCACCCTCAAAATAGGCGGCTATTTGTTCCTGCAGTGGTCTTAAAAAAGTTTTGTCGAATTGACCGGCCGGGAGGTTCTTCAAAAGCAGTGCTTTGATTTTTTCACGATTCGCACTTGGCAGTTGGGTTCGGCAAAGGCCGGAATCAGTGCCGGCAAGGCCGAAATAACCCCATTTAGTCTTGAAAATCGTATATTTTGTATCTTTTTGCATTTTTTATCCAAATTATGTGCTCAAAATATTATCTAATAAGCCAAATTCATTGACGCAAGAATAAAATTCTGTTAAATATGTTAGTTTTTACAAAAATAGCGGGTGGAAGCTACGATTCGCTTAAAACTTTTTTAGTTTGTTGCTTTTATTTATGTCTCTTGAAGAGTTAAGAAAACGAATAGATGAACTTGACCATCAGCTTGTTAAGCTTCTAAATGAGCGTGCGCGCGTTGTGGTAGATATAGGAAAGCTCAAGAGCGAAACCGACAAGCCGGTTTATTCGCCGGACCGCGAAAAAGAAGTTCTTGAACGAATTGCCAAGGCGAATGAGGGCCCGCTTCCTGATAAGTGTCTGGTAGCTATTTGGCGCGAGTTGATGAGCGGCTCTTTCTTTTTAGAAAGACCGTTACGAATCGGTTATCTTGGCCCCGGCGGCAGCTTCAGCCATACCGCCGCTATGCTCAAATTCGGTCAAAGCGTCGAATACGAGCCGCTGACAGATATCACAAGCATTTTTGACGAAGTCAGCAAAGGTCATTGTGACTTGGGTCTTGCACCCGTGGAAAATACTATGGGTGGTGGCGTAATAGAAACGCTTGATGCCCTGATAGATTCGGATGTGAAGGTCTGTGCTGAGGTTCTGATGGCAATCCATCATAGTCTTTTGGGCAATTGTTCGTTGGAGGAAATCGAGAAGGTTTACTCTAAGCCCGAAGTTTTCGCCCAGTGCCGAAACTGGCTAAGTGCTACTTTTAAGGAAGCTAAAACCATCCCGGTGGCTTCGACCGCCCGGGCGGCACAAATGGCTACCGATGAGCCGGGGGCTGCTGCAATAGGCTCCAATGTGGCTGCGGAGTTATATGGACTGAGAATCATCTGCGAAAATATTGAGGATATTGCCAACAATATAACCAGGTTTCTGGTAATCAGCCGGGAAGACGCAAGACCAACTGGTGAAGATAAGACCGCCATACTGTTCAGTACCGCTCATAAAGCCGGTGCCTTGGCTGATGTGCTCGAAGTCTTTAAGCAATATGAAATTAATATGACAAACATAGAGTCCAGACCCAGCAAAAAAAGGCAGTGGGAATATTATTTCTTCGTGGACTTTTTGGGACACAGGACGGACGAAAATATCATTAAGGGACTGGAAGAAACACGGAAGCATTGCCTTCAGCTTTCAATATTAGGCAGTTTCCCTAAAGCAACGGAGTTGCTTTAATTGAGTTTATAGTTCGTGGTTTATGGTTCGAAGCCTATAAACTAATTACTCATAACTACGAACTAATTAGGAGATTTTTTATGAGAAAGCCTTTTGTAGCAGGTAACTGGAAAATGAACACTGACAGTCACACAAGCGTGGAGCTGGCTGAGCGGATTGCTTCGGAATCTATGGATGTGTCGGGTCAGGTGACCTTGGGAGTTTGTCCGCCGTTTGTTTATCTTCAGGCTGTGGCTAAGGCTCTTAGCGCATCGAGTGTGAGCATCGGAGCCCAGGATGTTTACTATGAGCCGAAAGGTGCTTTTACCGGTGAGATAAGCACATCGATGCTGAAGGATATTGGTTGTGTCTATTGTCTCTGCGGCCATTCGGAACGCCGGCACGTAATCGGTGAAACTGATGAATTGATAAATAAAAAAACTACCGCTGCTATCGCAGGTGGGCTTTTGCCGATATTATGTGTAGGTGAGTTGCTCGCAGAACGGGAAGCTTCACAAACAGATGGGATTGTAACTCGGCAGTTAGAAAACGGCTTGGCCGGTCTCAGTGCCGAAAAGGTCTCAGCAGTAACAATAGCGTATGAACCTGTTTGGGCTATTGGGACGGGCCTGACGGCTACGCCGCAACAGGCACAGGAAGTGCACGATTTTATAAGAAAGCTGCTGGGTCAGATGTATGATGACCGGGTAGCTGGGGGAATTCGTATTCTTTATGGCGGCTCGGTAAAGCCTGACAACGCAGAAGAGCTGATGGGCCAGCTTGATATAGACGGCCTGCTGGTCGGTGGGGCAAGTTTGAAAGCAGATGATTTTCTCGCTATAATTCAGGCGGCAATATAATTTGCAATTGACTGTTTGCTATGAAAAGGCTCGAGGACCTTGATTCTGCAACGATAGTAAATAGAAAATAAAAATAGTCGATTGAAAGGGTAACGAATATGACTGTTTTTCCAGTGTTGGCGGTTAGTTTTATTATGAACGTAATCGCCGTATTATTCGTCGTTTGTTGCGTTGCGCTGATTTTAATTATTTTAGTTCAGAAAGGCAGAGGCGGCGGCTTAAGTGGGGCGTTTGGCGGCGCTATGGCCAGCGGGATTTTAGGTTCCAAAACCGGTGACTTTCTGACTTGGGTGACAATAGTATTAGTGGGTGTGTTTTTAACTCTCGCGGTGGTGATGGCCAAGTTCTATAAACCGGATGTCAGTGATTTTGGACAAACCGCCCCGGCTCGGCAGGAAGTGCCTGCAAGCACGGAGCAGCCATCTCCACCCGCTGGCACTATGGATACAACCGGCGATGCTACGGACATTGATGATGTAAATTCGCCCGGTGGTTAACGAGAGATTGTTCCAAAACGAACGTAAAATGACTATCGCTGTAGACAAATCGTGCTTGAAAGCGTAGTATTATGATAAAAAGTATGACCGGTTACGGTCAGGCACAGGGTGAGGTTGACGGTGTAAGTTGTATCGTTGAAATCAAAACGCTTAACAACCGTTACTTTAAAATGATTGTGAAGTTGCCGGAGTCGGTGGCGTTTCTGGAAGAAGATGTTGGAAAGCTTCTTCGAGGGAATCTATTACGCGGGACGGTAAATTATGTGCTTCGTCTCAAGGATACTTCGGCAAAGGCGCTCTTTGATATAGATGAGAAAGCTCTTCAGGCTATTATGGAAAAATTGGGCAATGCCG
>CAZJIR010000319.1:3601-3978 GCA_964546095.1 uncultured Pirellulales bacterium | reverse complement strand
TATCCGTGCTTTTTCTTCTTTGCCGCAAAAATGGCACTTTATGCTGGTGGTGGGGGGGTAATAACATAACCTCGCTCCGCAAATGGTACACAGGTTATCGGAGAGATAGCCCCCCACAACTTCGCTTTGGTTTCAACGAGTCCCATCTTGGTTCATCTGAGCTCATAGAGACAAACTCGCAGAAGTCGGATTAATCATAAACGCAAAGGGGATTTGCGAAAGATAACGTGCATAACAGGAAATGTGAAATCAGAAGTTATTGTTGAGGTATTCCGGCTTGCCATCGTCACGGTCGTAGGTTGTCGAGTCTTCGGTCTCGGCGTCAATTTTGATTCGCTCAATATCTTCAGCCTGCCTTGTATTACTATCAACAGTAA
>CAZJIR010000319.1:0-3591 GCA_964546095.1 uncultured Pirellulales bacterium | reverse complement strand
CACTTATTTTTACGTCACCAGTCGCTATTTCAAATGGGAACGGCATCTGGGTTCTGAATGATTTTAAGACACTCTCAACACCTCGGCCGAGCACCGAATCGTGAGCACCGGTCATCCCAACATCGGTAATATATGCAGTTCCTTTGGGCAGTATCCTCTCATCGGCGGTCATGACGTGGGTGTGAGTACCGAAACATAAGCTAACCCTGCCATCGAGATGATAACCCATAGCAATCTTCTCACTTGTAGCTTCGGCATGAAAGTCAACGATTATAATGTCTGCCTTCTGTTCGATTTGCGGCAGGATTCTATCAATACCATTATATGGACAGTCAGCCGCTTTCATAAAAAGACGACCTATCAGAGCGACTATTGCGATGGTCGGACCTTTGCTTGTTTTATAAAAAGCAACACCCCTGCCGGCTGCGTGTTCGGAAAGATTCGCAGGCCGAGCAATATTTTCGGTTGTCTCCAAAGTTTTAATTATCTCTCGTTTACGGTAGGTATGGTCACCTAATGTAATCAGATTAACACCGTAACGTAGTAGTTTGTTATAGATTTGTTGAGTCAGACCGGAACCGCCGGCTGCGTTCTCAGCGTTAGCTATTACACAATCGATGCCCAACTCTTTAACCAACGGCTTTAGCTTATCAGCTATAATACGTCTGCCGGGTCGACCCACTATATCACCAATACAAAATATCTTTAATTTCATAGCTTTTATTTAGTATATTACACGTTATTTAAATACATGACGCTTTAGTTACTTTATTTTGCGTATTCCACGCAGCGAACCTCACGCAGCAACGTTACCTGGATTTCTCCGGGATAGGTCATCTCACTTTCGACCTTAAGGGCAATGTCACGTGCAGTTTTCATTGCTGCCTCGTCGTCCACCTGATCGGCGCTGACAATGACGCGGATTTCCCGTCCAGCCTGTATTGCATACGCGTTTTCGACGCCTTTAAAGCTGCTTGCAATCTCTTCGAGCTTTTCCAGCCGTTTAATATATCTCTCAAGCGTCTCTCTCCTTGCACCCGGACGGGAAGCGCTGATCGCATCAGCGGCCGACACCAGCGGAGTATAAGGATTGTCCGGCGGAATGTCACCGTGATGCCCAGCAACGGCATTGAGCACTACGGGCGATTCACTGAAACGCTTGAGATAATTCGCGCCAATAGTCGGGTGATTACCTTCAACATCATGGTCTATCGCTTTACCGATATCGTGAAGCAATCCCGCTCGTCTTGCTAATGAGCCGTCCAGCCCAAGCTCTTCAGCCATAACCTGAGACAGAAAAGCAACCTCCACGCTGTGGCGAAGAACGTTTTGACCATAACTTGTTCTATAGCTTAAAGCACCTAATAAACTAATCACCTTGTTGCTTAATCCTCTGACGTTGGTCTCGACAGTAGCGTCCTTGCCGATCTGCAGTAGTTTTTGATTGACATCCTTTTTAGTCTGAGCAACAAGCTCCTCGATTCGGGACGGATGTATTCGTCCATCCTGTATGAGCCGTTCCATTGAAAGACGAGCAACCTCACGCCTAACAGGACTAAAACCGCTTACGACAATCATTCCTGGAGTATCATCGACAATGACATCAACACCGGTAGCTTTTTCAAAGGCACGAATGTTGCGTCCTTCTCTGCCGATTATTCTGCCTTTCATATCGTCATTCGGAATCTCGACAGTTGAGACTGTTACTTCACAGGTATGCTCGGCGGCGTAGCGCTGAATGGCAGAGCTGATTATCTCTCGGCTTTTTTCGCTGGCAGTTTCATTGGATTCTTCAACCTTGCGTTGAATCAAAGCTGATATTTCGTGCTCACACTCGTCTTCGAGGCGCTTCAAGAGCAGATTCTTGGCCTCTTCAATGTCCATGGCTGTAATCTTAAGCAATTGGTTCTTCTGCTGTGCCATTAGAACAGAAAGCTGTTTCTCCTTGAGATTGATATTGTGCAGTCTTCTATCGATTTCCTGCTGCTGTTGTTTTATGGCTTTTTCACGCTGCTGAAGCATTTCCGACTGGCGATCAAGTGAATCCTCACGCTTGGTTAATCTCATTTCATTTTCGTGCAGTTCCGCACGAATTTTATTAGCCTCAGAAGTAAATTGCTCCTTTTTCTTGATTGTCTCGGCAGCAGCATCAATCTGAGCGGATTTAATGATGTTCTCAGCTTCTCTTTTAGCACCCTCAATCTGGCGCTGCAGGTCCTGCTCGAAGGTCTTGGCCTTCGCTCTTGTAATCATCTGATAAACAACAGCAACCAAGCAGCCTCCCAAAAGAAGACCAAGAACAAGTGCCCCGACCACTGTTGTTGGCCCTATCTGCATAAGAATATTCATAATACTTACCTTTCCCTTGCAGTTGTCATAGAGTTAAAAAATGTAATACAATAGGGTAGATTGTGATTTTAGGGCAGGAAAGCTTCAAAAATTGATGGTGAGTTAAGAAATCCTATTCGCCAGAGCGCAGTATCAGCTTGCTGGTGCCAAAACTCCTTTTAATAGTAACTTGTTCGGCATCAAAAAAACTGTCTTCTTCTTATTATTTGCTGATTCTATGCTCAATACCAACACTCCCTCGCGTATAAGCGAACGCTTTTTCAAGCAGATTTCGTTTCACGCTAAATTCACTTTTTAGCGCCTTATAAAAGTTCAAAATCAAACTCTCGTTCTCAGTTTTACATCAGGCGCTAAAGGTGCTTTTGGAACTTAACTACCTTAAAAGAAAAGGCTTACAAGCCATTCCTTTTTAATGTGCCCTTCTGCAAAGTTTTCGTAAAGCATCAAAGAAGATACAGGACAAATCACAATCTCGTTCATCACGAGTTGCTTATTCTCCAATTATGGTAAGGTATTTCCAATAATCGGTCAAGAAAAAAAATCGTGAATTAGCTGATTTATAGTTCTAAAAATCCTACCCGAAAGAAAGCAGTAAAAAAGAATATTTAGTGTTTCAGCTTCGGCATAAAATTTACCTAAGTGCTTTTATAGCAAGAGAATAAGAATAAGACACAGGTGAAGTTAAAAACCGGCAGAAACACATAAAATTCCTAACTATTTCAAATAATCAGTAAAAAATTAGATAAATTCACACTTTTAACAACAATTGCACGGGTGCCATTGGTATGGCTGACTTTTCGTGTCTTTAAGGATTGCAAAATATGTGATTAACCTACGGCAATACTCTACGACTGTGATGATTGTATTTTCAAGTGGTGGTTTTATCCAAGAACATCAGAGACTATCTGAAACCGAAAGAAAAGTAGGATATCAAACACCGGGGATAAATTCCTGTGGAGAAGCTCTAAGTCATCGCAAAACCTAAGTAGAAAAGCATTAAATCCTTGACGGGGAATCGATTAATTAGTATAAATGGAAACTGAAGGGCTTTTATCCCTTGATGTTAGTCTTAAAGCGAAGTTTCGTAAGTGGATTTTAGCCTTTTGCCAGGGTGAGTGTGTAGTTTTTGCACTTGTGCATAGAAAGGAAGGAGGTAATATCAAACCGCCAGAAACTTGTAATTAAAAATTTTTGCTCTGTAGAAAAGCTCTTTGAAACAAAAATAGGATTATAAGCAAGTTG
>CAZJIR010000318.1:1753-4018 GCA_964546095.1 uncultured Pirellulales bacterium | reverse complement strand
GACGGACAGAAAGAATTGGTAGTCGCCTCGGCTGGTGCGCCGGTCATTGCTTGGGAGGCGGACGGCTCTGTAACGCCGGGATTTCCAATGTTAGGTCTGTCTGCTGAATATTACAGTACGCCCGCTCTCGAAGACCTCGATAAGGATGGTGATATTGAAATGATGGTCAATGGTTATGATTACCGATTCCATGTGATTGACCTGCCGGGCTCATACGATCCAGAGTTAGTAGATTGGGGTATGTCGAGACTTGATGCCCAAAACTCGGGCTGGACTTCAAAGGCACCTGAATTAAATCCTGTAGAAGCACCGGACCAAATAAGACCTGGGGAAAGGCTGGAAATGACATTTAGCGCTTCTAATCCTATGGATGCCCCGCTTAACTTCTCAGTGGGTAATTTACCTGAAGGGGCATATTATGATGCGAACGCGTTAACGGTTTTTTGGAAACCAGCCGCCGACCAGGTTTTTCATACATATACTTTCTCCTTTATGGTAACAGACGGTATCCGGCAGTCGACCAGAAGTGTACTGGTTGAAGTAGTACCGGATGCGATTTATCATGCCGATATGTCTAATGATCCTAACTGGCAACTCGATGAAGGCTGGGCGTGGGGTGTTCCAGCCGGACAGGGATCATGGAATGGTGATCCGAATTCCGGTTACACTGGTGAGAATGTTATTGGGTATGAACTGGAAGGTGACTACGTGAATTCTATGGAGCAAACTCGTTACGCAACTACCGGAGCCATCAACTGTGAAGGATACAGAAATATAAGATTGAGTTTCCGGCGATGGCTGGGAGTCGAATCACCTTACGACCAAGCGAATATTCAAGTGTCGAATGACGGAAGTAATTGGGTGGATATATGGACGGTGGGTTACTCTCATATCTCGGACGATGCCTGGCAATTGGTGGAATACGTGGTACCTTCTTCAGTTGCAGACGGACAGTCGACGGTCTACTTCCGTTGGGGAATTGGCCCGACAGATAATTCGGTGACATACCCCGGCTGGAACATAGATGATGTTCAAATTACGGGTGAGCGCGTTGAATAAATCCTTACGAAGTTTTTGTTTTTAGCTGCTTGTTTGGTTTTGAGTATTGTAGAAGGGTTGGTTAGAGGATATATTCTATGCGTTGGCCAGATGGTTCTCAGAGGACGAATTGCTTGGGATTACAAAAGTGATGAGTTCTAAATTTGACGCTTAGAATTTCATTTTGAAACCAAAGTAGAATGTTCTGCCGGCGTTATAGGGGAACGAATTTGGTTTACCGGTATAAGCCAACGTCGGCACGTAGATATCATCGTCTAAAAGGTTCTCAATTTTAAAGGTCAAAAAAGATTGTCCCTTTTTCATGCCAAGCGATTTTGATACGTCGAGCTGCAGGTTCATAGAGATAAGGTTCACGGCTTTAGGTGTGGGATTTGCCATAACCGAAGAAGCAATGTGGGGCGGCTCACCGAAGTGTGTGTAGAAGACTCCGAGTGAACCGGAGTCCCAGGTGTAAGCGGTTCCGACTTTTAGCATATTTTCAGGTACAACACTTGGATTAAGCCCCGCATCATGCTCATTCTCTTGGTGCATAAATGAACCGAGGACATGCCATTTTGTCGTTAAGGAGCGCTTAGCCTCAAACTCGATACCATTGAATCGATGCTTGCCGCTGTTAATGTATGATGTGGGGGAGACACTGTAATCGTAAATAATGAGCTGTTCAATAGTGCTGTTGAAATATGTGAGGGCTGCATAGGTTTTCTGGTCGTGATAGAAGAGTTGTCCATCATAGGTTGTGATTGTCTCAGGGTCGAGGTCCTTATTACCCATAAGAATCCCCGGGTCATAGAGGTCGGTTTCCACTGTGGCCGGGGCCCTGAATGCCTCACCTCGAAGTAGTTTAACACCCCACTTCTGGTTCGGTGTTATGATGATTCCGTGTCGGGATATTATGTCGGCAACGCCCTGGCTGGACCTGTTCCATTGCATTCCGGAGATGAGCTTAACAGTCTTGTCGATTTGGTAGTCACCCTGTGCATAAAAGCTTTTTGGCTCGTGACGGTATGAGGCGATGGATTGAAATTTGTCATTATCCGGGTGGTAACTCGAGCGGGACTCCATCAGATACCCCAGTACGATGTTCATGTTGTCCATCGGATTTGTGAAGAGTGTCGCCTCACCAATGATATCCGATGTGTTGTTCCCGATAATCTCAGGCTTATAGCTGGTCAGGTTGTTTTCCTGAAGATTGTAGGTGAGGTTGAA
>CAZJIR010000318.1:0-1743 GCA_964546095.1 uncultured Pirellulales bacterium | reverse complement strand
GTATGGGTACTCGATATCCAGCGTTTAAGAAAAGCTTTTTATTGCGGAATGATTGATGTGGATTGGACCAAAGAGGCACAACTCCTATTGCGAATGCATCGTAATCCGACCAGTAGCCATCAAAAGTGAAGTTCCCATGATTCAGATGCGCTGCTCCCGAGTAGCTTTTGTATTGTTTGTTATCCTCGCCGTAGACACCCGACGAGTCGGTCATATCGTATGGGTATCCCTGCTGGCCGGCGACGCGAAAGGCAGTAATATAGCCAAATTTGCCAGACCTTCCGCCGGCTGTGAATTCTGTTGCATGGTAATTGTAAGTACCTATTGTTGATGAGACGGAGATTTCGTTCTGGTCTGGAATGCGGGGCTTTAGATTGACTACACCTGTGAAGGCGTTGGACCCATAGAGAACCGAACCGGGTCCGCGAATCAGCTCTACACTCTCCAGAGTTGACAGTGGAAACGTCTTATACATATTAACATTGAGCCCCTGGGCACTTTCCCTGATGGGCCGGCCATTAAAAAGAATCAAGGTGTGTATATCTGTAACTGTCGCCATATCGCCGCGAAAGCCCACTACATTGTCAGTGTATGGGAAGACATCTCGCGTATAGACACTGGGTTGACGTTGTAAAAGTTGATGCAGGTCCCTGTCTCCATAGACTTCTAACTCGCTTTTGGGGACGACGACGACAATACCCGGCGCTTCAAATTGGTTCTCGGGCTTTTTTGATACCACAGAGACCTTTATTTCGAGAAGCTGCTCGATAGGCATTTCAAGAAGTTCATCTTGGTCGGTTGCCTTTTCCTGACCTTGCAGCGCGAATGCCTGCGTAGCAATACTAAGCAGACTTAAAAAAAACCAGATAGCCCCCGTTTGATTTATTGAAAGATAGTTCTTTGCGGATGTCATAAGGTAAATGCTCAGTATTTTGTTATCTGAAATACCTTGTTAATTACTTCTACTAAGTGCTACAATCGGCAATTCCGGCTTATAAGTTTATGTGGATTAACCGTCGCTGTGTTGTGTAAAACCGTCAAACGCAATTAAATGCGATATTTGACGTTTGAAGGGGATTTAATTTGAAGCTATGGCTTATATCGAATAGAGTTTACGAATAGAAATTCGGCTTTAAACGTCCCATATTATTATAAACAGGATTTAATCTGAGATGGTTCGAACGGAGACAATAAAGATTAAAACAAAAGGTAACTGCGATGTTATAGATATTACGGAGCTGGTCAGTGAGTTTATATCTCAATCTGATATGAGAGAAGGAACGGTTACGGTTTTTAACGTTGGTTCAACGGCGGGGATTACAACGACCGAATATGAGCCCGGGTTGGTTAATTATGATATACGAGCTGCGTTTGAAAAAATCGCACCGGAGAGAGGCAGGTACGAGCACGAAGAAACATGGCACGATGATAACGGGCACGCGCATGTGAGGGCAACATTGATGGGGCCTTCACTGAGTGTACCGGTAGTGGACGGCCGATTGACGTTAGGAACGTGGCAGCAAATTATTTTAGTAGATTTTGATACGAGGCCAAGAACGAGGACAGTCATTTGTCAGGTTTTTGGTGAATAAGATTAAGAATTAAAACATGGTTTAAAGGGAGGATTCGGTAGTGAAAATTACAATATTCAATGGGTCGCCGCGAGCTGAAAACGGCAATACACACTTTATGGTAGGGGCCTTTATGAAGGGGGCCAGGAAGGGCGGTGCAGATGTTGAGAAC
>CAZJIR010000317.1:0-4020 GCA_964546095.1 uncultured Pirellulales bacterium | reverse complement strand
CCTCGACAGCATTTGCATATTCGATATCAGTTTCTATTGTCTCTGCTAATATACCCTCAACATAATCGAAACTATTGTCTGCTGCCGACCGTCCCCGCAAAATGCTCTTAACACCTGCTTTAAGCCCCTCATACCTCTTCTCCATATCTGTTAATATCGTCAGCTCGCTGTTAAGCGCACTTCGCACTTCTTTACTGTGAGCCAGCCGTTTGTTGTCCCCCTCCAGAAAATCGTCAAGCTCTTCGGCTTTCTTGCGCTTGGATTCCAGGCTATCCTTCAACTCACCTAAAACCTTCTCGATATCACCCAGGCGCGCATCGTTTTGGGCTTTCTCGGTCAGTAATCTCTCTAATTCTGCACGCGCAGTTTTCGCCCGGCCGGTAAGACGCTCTTTTTGTGTTGATAAATTGTCACGATAAACTGAAATGCTCTGTACTTCGTTATGAAGCTGTGCTGTCCTTCTGACTATATCGATAATTCCCGACTTCTCATCCTCCAAATGAGCTTCGAGCGAGGCACATTCGTCATTTACCTCCTGGATGTCCTTTTGGACCTGCTCAACAGCCTGGCTTTTCTCTTCAAGCTGTCTTTCACAGGTTGCCAGTTCATCGTTATACTGTTTCGAATTCTGCTCAAAGAGCTTCTTTTGCTCCCGAAGTTTTTCAATCTTCTCTCTCGCCGAGCTTTCTCTTTGCCGTAGTTCGGAAATTCTCTCTCGCAGAAATCCAATTCTTTGATGTCCCTGCTCGATTTTGCTGCGCACAGAGACCAGCGAATTATCCACCTGGCTCAGCTTATGCTCGGTATCTATTATCTCTTCGCCTAATTTGCTTATCAGGCTATCCTGCTTTGCTACTTCTGCCGCCAATCGCCCGAACTGTTCCTGCACCTGGCCAAGAGCAGTCTCCTTCTCCTTTAATCCGGTACGATTCTTTGCATATTCAACCAGCGAGTAATTTACCTGCAAATCCTTGAGTTTTTGAGTATATTGCAGATAGTTTCTTGCTTTGCCCGCCTGTAGTTTTACACTTCGCAGTCTCTTGCCGACTTCACCCAAAATATCCGCCAGCCGAAGCAGATTCTGTTCCGTCCGTTCCAGCTTACGAAGCGCTTCTTTCTTGTGTGCCTTATACTTGCTTATCCCGGCGGCTTCTTCGAATATGAATCTTCTGTCTGTCTTGGATGCACTTACCAAATATTCTATCTGCCCCTGTTCGAGAATCGAATAGGCCCTCGTACCTATACCGGTATCCATAAACAATTCCCGAATATCCTTCAACCGGCAGATTTTATTGTTTATCCGATACTCGCTTTCTCCGCTCTTATAAATCTTCCTTGATATTTGCACCTCATCGGTTTCGATGGGTAATCGGCGATTTGCATCTCCTCCGTAATTGGATATAAACAAACTAACCTCAGCCGCCCCGAGAGGCTTTCTGCCGCTGCTCCCGCTGAATATAACATCAGCCATCTGTCCGCTTCGCAGGCTCTTGACACTCTGTTCACCAAGGACCCACTTGACCGCATCGACGATATTGCTCTTGCCGCAGCCATTCGGTCCCACAATGGCAGTTATGGGCGAATCGAATAAAAATTCTGTTTTTTCAGCAAAACTCTTAAATCCATTGAGAACAACTTTTTCAAGTCTCATTTCTTATCCTGAAGTTAACGTCCGGTAACTATTGTTGTAGAGTTCACATGTTACTTATAGCCCAATATGCAATACTGTTATCGGCCGAAGATTTGTTATTTCTTGATAATTAGCCGATTTTTGGTAAGGGACCGGCCCAAAACTCCGCTCTTACAGCACTCTTATCACACATTCGCTTTAAAAGAGATATAACATCTGTATACGAAACTCCCAGGCCCCCGCGACCCTGCTCACTTGAGGTTGTAGGCTTTTCGCAGAGTGTTCGGATAACATCGTCAAGTTCAAAGGAACTTTTCAACTGTGCTATTACCCCTGGCCTCTCGGGATGTTTACGAATTATCGAAACATATTCCTGACCGGCTGGGGCATTGATTGTAATATTACCATCGGCTGAACGCACAAATATACTACTACTGCAAAGTATAGGAGCTCCTAACAAAACAACTCGAGGCTGACCGCTGCGCGAGACAAAAACTGACTTGTACTGGGTTTGCGCAACTTGTTCAAGATAAAATTTATCAAAGATTAGCTCTTGTGTTACGGCGATGTCATCCAATTTCCGCAATTGCTCATACGCGGCCAACCTGATTTGAAAATCATTGTCACGCAACAACCTCTGTGATATTGCAACCGCATCATTACGCCTCGCCCCTGCGGTTATCGACTCCAAAGCTTCGACTCTGTAAAGAGAACCTCTGTCCATGGCTATTCGACGAAGAGTTGCAAAACCCGTGTCACTACCCAGGTTTAGCATACATCTTGCTGCCCGCAGCCGTATCCGCTCATCAGATACACTCAGCAAACCATTCAAAGCCACAAGACTCTGATTACCAATTGCCTCAAGAGCTATTTCACTTTCATATCCATCCTGCGAAGTAGCAAGTTTTGTGGCAAAAGCGTTTATTCGTTTTGAGACCATTTCATAACTATGTACAAGGTACGTCGCCTTTATTATCGAAATGAATCTTTGTTTTTGTCCCTTGTATTTAGCCGGCACTTTTACTTCGATTCGGCCTGGCAAAATCACCTTGGCTATACCGCTGCCAAAAAGTTCGTCAAGGCGGTTTCGAATATTGTTTGTAGTCCTGAAATCAGGCTCGAGAAGCATCAGTATTATCTTATACTCATGAAGAATCTTGCCACCTGCTAAAACATATCCGGCCCTTCTATTTTCCATAGCAGTGTTTAATTTATCGATAAAGACCTGCCCCTGAGTATTCGCTATAATTCTTGTAGTAACTCCGAAGGTCCCCGCTGTCTTAAGTTCGGTACCAAGCAGATAGCCACTTTCAAGAGAAGTTGTTTGTGTGCCCGGCAACGCAGTCACCCTGACATCAAAGGTCTCGTTCCTCGAAGCTACCGCCGGCATTATCCCCTCAACCAAAACCACTGCCGTATCGGAACCGCTAATCATTTTATCAACGTTCATCGACCGGCCTGGCATTAGCGTCGGAATATGCTGTGAAAGATAAGCTCTAATCTGCGGCGGACACTCCAACGAACCCGTCTCCCTCAGCCCCACGACTAATCCGTATCCTTCAAGACGTATCGATCCTGGCCATGATACTTCGGCCAATGACCCTATTGTAACACCTAAATCTGTCGTAGGAGTAAGTTCTGTTGACCTCCTGCCGGCTCTGCCCTGCCCATCACAGCCGGCTAAAAAGTAAGCTACAAGGAGTGTTGTTATACAAATCCTTTTCCGATTGTTAATCTTCATACGGCTGGACACCTAAAAAAATGAACATTGAAGTTAGTGTACCCGTTTACTTAAACACCAGGCTAAATCTACCTTTTCTTGACAACCTGATTCCCTGATATCCCGAATGTTACGCCTTCTAATCCCTTGCGTCAAGTTGAATCTGCAACGTTTCAATGTTCTTTAGTTCGTTGACAACAACTTATCAAAGTGTTCATTCGCCGCCGCAATATAGCGGTCGTCGGATATAAGCGGTCTTTCCAGTTTCGTCCTGGTTTCTGCCGAGAGCCGTTGGTTTTCAACTACCTCTCTACCCGCTTTTTGAAGCAGCTTTTTGTATTTATGTATGGCAGGCTTTAAGATTAGAGGGGCATCCTTCAATATGGCACCACCGCCCCTGTATATCTCACCGATAACTTCGGTCCGCATATTTCTCGCTATTCTCTTAAACAACAATTCGAGCACCTGGAAATGACTTTGTTCCGGAAAGCCGCAGTTCGATATGACAACCAGTTTGGGAATCTTCTCAGACCGGATTATATGCACGCACTCGCCACCTTTGTCTTTTTCAAAATGCGGGTCACCCGCAGGGATAATTCTGTCCATAAAATTCTTCATAATCCCCGTAACATTATCAACGTAAAGCGGCGTCGCAAACACAACAACATCT
>CAZJIR010000316.1:1240-4027 GCA_964546095.1 uncultured Pirellulales bacterium | reverse complement strand
TAGGGAGAAATAAAAACAATGCCCCCAGACCATGTTGATATTATCACAGTAAAGGATAAAGACCCAAACGAAGTTCTTGTTAGTTTCGCGGAGGAATTAGCCAAAAGAATAATTCGTCACGGATGCGGTATAAACGTTTTGAAAACATTCACAACTAAAAAAGAAAGATTTATTTTTATGACAGGATACCATGCGTCATTGGTTGATTATCTAAAAGCGCGAGTAAGTGGAACAATTGAAGAACCCGAATTTGGAACAAAGCCAAAATGCTAAGACCATACCAAACAGAAGCATTAGAAGCGGTCAGAGCCCGGAAAGTACCAAGGGGCATTATTGCTTTACCTACCGGGACTGGCAAGGGGCATATAGCCGGGCATCTTACGGAGGCGCTTAATACAAAGAAGATACTCTATCTTGCACACCGGGAGGAGCTAATCAATCAACTGGCTGACCATGTAGAGCGTATTCTGGGCTATGGTAACGTTGGCATCGAGCAAGCATCAAGAAGTATCGGTTATTTTGCGCCCTCGGTTGTGGCTTCTATACCTACGCTTATTGCACGTAAATGTAGAAGATTGCAACGATTCAAAGATGGCCGGTTCGAGGCTATAGTAGTTGACGAAGCACATCATTCGACCGCTGATAGTTATATAAAAATCTGGCAGTATTTTGGCTTAATGGATGAGGGGAAAAAGAAAACCGAAAACCCACCTATGCCATTAATCGGCTTAACTGCAACGCCCTCGCGTGGCGATAACGTAGGGCTCAATAATATATTCGATGATATTATCTATCAAATGTCGCTGGGGGATGCAATCAAGAAGGGCTGGCTTGTTCCTATATACGCATACACAGTAAAGACAAAAACGAATCTTGATGGAGTTAGGACCCGTATGGGCGATTACGCCGAGAAGGAGCTTGCTGAAAGGGTTTCCACCGATCTACGAAACGAAATAGTTTTCAATGCCTGTCAAGAAAATGCTAAGGGTTGTAAGTCTCTTTTGTTCTGTGTAAACATAGAACATGCCCGGAACATGGCGGAGTATTTCAATAACAACGGCATCAATGCAAAACATATCGCGGGCAATCTACAGCAGGATGAACGTAGAGCAGTTTTGTCATGGTTCAAAAATACCCCGGGCGCTGTTCTTACCAACTGCCAGCTTATTACCGAGGGCGTAGATATACCATCCGTTGAGTGTATCGTTATGGCTCGACCAACCAAAAGCAAAACATTCTACGCTCAATGTTTGGGCCGGGGGACACGACTTGCCCATGGGGCCAATAACTACGATGAATCAGTAAAGCTTGGCAAGGACAGGGTTATTCTTTTGGATATAACCGATACTACAAGTGACCTCGGGCGCAGAGCAGTAAACATATCAGATATATTCGGGGCCCCGTTACCAACTAAGGAACTCATGGGTTGCGAAATGCTCAAGGAGATTGAGGAACAACAAGAGCTTTTAGAAAAGGCCCGGCGTGGCGAGTATATTGGGACGGAAGCAGTGCCGGTCAATCTATTTGCTATGCCTGCACAAATACCAAAAGCAAAGATGGCTTGGCTCGACTATGGCGATATGTTTAGACTTAGCTTGGCGAATCATGGCGATATTACATTGACATCGGATACGCTCGATAGGTGGAATGCCATTTATTACAATAGCGACAGTGAGGAGGAAGTGCCCATCTATACGAATGCGAGTAGTCGTGACGACATCGTTGTAATGATTGAGCGCTGGGTGAAATCTCATCATTCCGATGTTATGATTTTAGTTGATAAAAACGCAAGATGGCGAAACGAAAAGCCAACACCAGCACAGCGAGGTCTATGCAAAAAGCTTCACATTTATATTCCGCCCGAAGCGACCAAAGGCCAAGTATCTATGGCAATAGACAGACGGTTAGCAAGTCTGAAAACTAAAAAACAAGACAAAGAAAAAATACCTATTTAGGAGGAAAAACTAAAATGAAAAATCTAATAATTACATTACTGCTTTTTGTAAGCGGATGCGCCACAATAGTACAGGGGCCATATCAGGAAATTAAAGTTACATCAGACCCGCCCGGAGCGGTCGTTACGGATACCGCTTTTATGGCATGGACAATAACGCCCGGCGTTCTCAATCTTAAAAGATGTGACCCGACTACACTAACAGCAACACTATACGGATACGAGGATGAGAAGATTGAGCTTAAATCATCAATTTCACCATTTATAGCCGGGAATGCTGCGGGCGAGCTATACCCGTGGTTGTTATTCGACCTATATCCCGGCATTGTTACCTTGATATTTGATTTGTCAACTGGCTCGCCATTCGAGCTATCACCAAAAGAGTGCCATTTCGTTATGAGGCCGAAAGTAAAAAAATGAAAGGAGTAAACCAATGATTCATGCAAGGAACGATTACAACAGAATACAAGACCCTGAAAATAAGATTCCAGAAGATGAGCCCGTATTCTTAATAAGGGCACAGGATGTAGTTGGAGCAAGGACTGTAAGGGCTTGGGCTTTTTTTAATAGAGAAGTAGGAGGAAGCCAGTCATTAACTGAATCAGCTTTGAAGCAGGCTGATTTAATGGAGAAATGGCCTAAGCACAAAATAGCTGACTTATAATCAGGGAGCTTCAATAATGTTTATCGGGGTACAGGCTTAGAGGAGAAAAAATGAGAGAGCATAAATATAAAGTGTGGGACAAAGTTGCAAAACAAATGTATCAGGTCAATGCTATCGACTTTAAGAATAAACAATTTCTTGAAGTTGAAACATTAGATACCAAGTCCGT
>CAZJIR010000316.1:0-1140 GCA_964546095.1 uncultured Pirellulales bacterium | reverse complement strand
ATCTGCGGTGATTGCTTAGAGGTTATACCAAACCTACCCAAAGCGACAACGATATTTGCCGACCCGCCTGATAACATCGGGGCCAAATATAAGGGCTATAAGGATAATTTATCCCAGAGGGAATACTACAATCTCTTATCCAGCATATTCTTAAGAACATACGGGAAATACAATCATCTATGGCTAAGCTTTAATAGAGCCTATTTGCCAATGATAGTCGAGTGTTCAAGAAAGTGCAGCAACTACAAGCGCAGAATTTTTATCTGGCATTATACTTTCGGGCAACACCGAAGTACAGATTGTGGTAACGGTTATCGTCCTATCCTCCGAGTAATGCGCCCGGGCGCAAAGCTATACCCGGATGCGATTCGAGTCTCATCGGCACGTCAACTCAAGTATAACGATAAAAGAGCAAATCCTGTGGGCAAGGTCCCGGACGATGTTTGGGAATTCCCACGCGTCTGTGGAACTTTCAAAGAACGTAAAAAATGGCATCCATGCCAGCACCCGAAAGAGCTTTTAAGGCGATTAGTATTATTCACTACTAAGCCGGGGGATTTGGTAATTGATATGTTTGCTGGCTCTGGAAATATGCTCGAGGTTTGCAAGGAGTTAGATCGGTCGTGTATCGGTATAGAGATAAGCAAGTTTTACTGTCAGAAAATCGCAGAGGAAACGAAGGCGGAATTGTTGTATGTGGCGCAGGTGAAAAAATGACAGATACAAGTATCGAATATCTTGACAAAACGTGGAACGTTGCGGGTGGTTGTTCGCCCTGTGCTAAGGGCTGTCTGCATTGTTGGGCAGCACGTCAAGCATCGGGAAGATTGAAAAACCATAAGCTTTATAAGGGCTTGACCAAAGATGGTAAATGGACGGGAGAGATACGATTATGCACAAATATATATAGAAGCTATATTCTCGAACAACCCTTACATTGGAGAAAGCCATGCAATATAGGCGTTCAATTCATGGGTGATTTATTTCACCCGGATATACCATTTGACTTTATAGGCCAAGTGGTGATGAAAGCTAATCTATGTCCTCAGCATAATTTTTTCTTTTTAACGAAACACCCCGGGCGCATGGGCGATTTTTTCTGCGAAGAAATGATGCCTTACTATACAGGTATGAACAAAG